>JAQXIB010000072.1 GCA_029007575.1 Clostridiales bacterium
TATTTCCGATTTTGACATTGCTGGGATTGCTGGACAGAGTATTGACATCATCGCCGCGGACATTTACAAACATCCGCCCGCCGTCTGCAAGAAGTTCACCCATTTTTACCACAAGAGCATCGCGTTGATCCTGCGGCAAAACATTGAGGACGGCGTTGCTGATAATGACATCGTACTTTCCGTGCAGAGCAGAATAATCCGTATATTTCGGCGAATAACCGCGGTCTGGGTATGGTTCAATGTCATCAACCTTAAATCCATATTCCTCGATACCAGCGCGAGTGCCATAACCAAGCCCACTGGAAGCATCAAGAACCTTCCCGCTGAATCCTTCGGCTTTCAGAATGTCATAGATTTTTCTGTATGTAGATACCGTACTGCGTATTTGCGTGGGGTTGCGTGTCTCGGATTCATCAGCGGTAACATCCCACAGGGAGGGGAAGCGCTTCTTTGCCTCCGCGGTGTCAATCGTAGGTTGCCATTCTTGGCTTGTAGGTTCCACGGGTGTAACCGCGGGGAGGGCATAGCGAATATCCTTACTATCGGTGGGTGATGTGTTGCTTGTGAGTTTAATCTGGTTTGAATCGAACGCCACAACCTCGTCACCATAAAGACTTTGAAGCACTCCATCATATCCTCTGCGCTGTATCTCTGCGGAAAACTCATTTCCAATGCGCTCCATGTAATGTTCTGGAATATGCTGTTCAAGGTAACCGTATTTCTTTTCACTTAGATATTGCAACACGGCAGAAAGACGGTGTGATTCTGCCATTTTTCTCGTTTCAAATCGCGAGTGAAGATATATCGTTTCAAAGTTCGTTTCGCCATACTTTTCTATAGCGTCCAGAATATCCTCATATTGTTCTCTGGTGATTCTGCCATCTTTGAGTAGGTATTCCGCCCAAGAAGCAGAGTTTATATACTGCTCTTGAATAACCTTTTTGAGTTTTTGGGGGATATCCATATTTTCTACATCGTTGTCAATACGGTATTCGTAATGATCTCCGTGCCGCTCATCGGACACCTCGACAATTGAAAGGCGTTTACTGTTGTAAATCTCCTTCATTTCCGTGGCAAGGTCAACAAAATTTTTCTTTGAAACCACACTGGAATCTTCGGATGAGTATTCCGCAACATCAACGGTCAATTTTTTTGCAATATCAGGAAATTTTTCAGCCATATTAAGAACAAAACTTGCGAAATCGAATAGAATATCTCCGCTTGTTACGCCGTCATAAGACTGCATTTCGCTGTCAAAGATAAAAGGATTTTTGATATTCAAATAACATTTGAGGATGCGTTTGCCGTAATATTCCGCTTCGCCTTTTCTAAATGCGAAATAAAATCCTTTCCCGTACCAGCCAGCATCGTTGGAAGAACCAGCGAGTTTCTTGTTAAACTCGTAAAACTCGCCATTGTTTGTGCCGTGATACACAGGCATTAAAGCACCGTCAGAAGATATGCGGAGGCTCCCATCATCCTGCACTGCTTTGATTGCGCTTTCGGAAAAAAATCTTCTCTGCTGTTCTGAAAGAGTGTTGCCGTCACTGTCCGTTTCAGGAAGCGCAAAGCGCACCCCGTCAAGTCTTTGTACCGCTTTGGTTCGTTCGGCGTCCGTTGTTCCATACACCTCATATGGAATATTGCGCTCGGAAAGTTGCTTTTTCAGCGTATCGGAGGCGCTTTGCGGCAATTCTACCATTTTGATTTCGGAGAAATCGACAACCCGCTCAGGCTTGGCTTCAAAATACCCCGTTGGAATTTCTGCGGCTTGTGTATACAAGTCCAAAACCCGTTTTGCCTGAATAGCAGTCACCGAATACCCCTCAGCCGAAAATGCCCTCTGCACCGCCGCAATCGTTCGTTTTCCTGTTGCCGCCTCAACGATAATACTTCCTATAATTTGCGTTTCGTCAAAAGTATTGTCGGTATGATGCGGAGTGGTGCGTATAATATCTTTTTCAACTTTTGTGAGAGACTCGTCTATTTCGGCAATCGCCGCATCGTACGCAGTTTGATCTTCAACAAAAAGCCGTTTTTTATCTGCCCTTACAGCATCAATGCTGTCATAACTCGGCGTTGCGGTTGCAACAAGGGTGCTTGCGCTAACCCC
>JAQXIB010000073.1 GCA_029007575.1 Clostridiales bacterium
TCCGGGAGGTCTGCAATCCGCTGAAAGAGCGAGTTCCCTTTATATATGTGTTGGATTATAAGAAGCCGCACTGACGAGACAAGGCAGAAATGATTGATTCAGTTTTCGTTTTCTATATTTATTATAACAAGTATTGCCGTAAAATACAATAGTAAATTTTAACATTATTTTTTGTGTGGTGCCGAAGTGTGTCAACACGATAAAAAATCATACTAATTGTTATTCGTCTTCATCTTCATCGTCGAATTCGTCTTCGAACATTTCACTGATACGTTCCAAAAACATATTGCCGATTCGCTCGTATTCTTCATTGTCATCAATGGTAGCCATCATTTCTTCACCGTCGACCATTTCTGCTTTCAGAACCACTAAGTCGCCGTCATCCTCCACCGCTTCTTCCGGATCTTCAAAATAGGGGAGTAAAGCGAAATAACGTTGATCGTCTATTTCCATTACATCTAATAACTCAAATGCTTGCTCTTTTCCGTCTTCATCAATTAAAGTATAAATATCCGGTGTGTAATCCATTTCGTCCATAGGCTCAGCCATAAAGCATTGCTCCTTTTTTATTTTATTGATAGCTTATGCATATTTTTGTGTCTTATCAAATTTTACTATTCTTTTGTCCGGAAGTCAATAGTTATTTGAAGTTCTTTCCTGTCATCTTGGAAATTCCGCATGGAAACGCAGACCAAAATATTGACGAAAAATAGATTAACACAACATTAACAAAAAAATAATATGAATATCAAAAAAACTATTGACAAAGCCGATAAAACGTGGTATATTATAACCATAGAAGATAACCTAATACATGATAGAAAGAGGCGATTCCAATGGACTGTTTAGATGGCGAAAATTCATGTTCTGCGGTTAGTATAGGAAAGCCTGGTGTCTTTTAGGTACGATTTTTATGGTTCGTGTTCGTTCTAAGGTTTTCAGAGAAATCTAAATTCTTGAGAAAAGTCACACAAATGATGACGTTTGGTCAAATATTAGTACCTTTGGCATACAGTCGTTTCACTGGCAGGTTATTTTCTTCCTCTGATTTGTGTTTCATTTTAGTTGGTGTTTTGGACAGCAGAATATCATTAAAGTTTTGTTTAGTTATTTTGTAAAAACAAAGTATCAATGCAGATTATGGTAATAGTTACTGTTTTAGATATCGGAAATGAATTGAAATCAGAACGATCTATTTCGGTGAACGGCAATTTTATATATAAATAATCCGTTGGGAAACGGTTTCATTTCGGCTTTCCTATATTAACAAATATTAAATCTTGTTAATGGGTAGTGATAATCTTTTAATTACAGTAATTTTGAATGTATTCTTTTTTGAAAGAATGAGATCAATATGAAGAAGTTTCACTTAAAAATATCAGGGTATATTCTATATATTTAAAATGTTTGGGGTGAGACCACCAGAATCATTTATTGCTGTATAGGATTTATAAAGCCAAAAAAATGAATAGATTGATCATAGGGACTGCTTTTTCGGCAGTCCCTTGGTGTTTATAAAGAATGTCTGCTGAACAAATCAAAAATTTGATTTGTTCGAACGGCTATTCGCCGTATAGACATTTCTTGATGCGAACACAGATTTCGATTTCAGAATGAAATCGAAATACAAAGTGCAAGGCTTTTTACAAAAACAATCAAAAAGCCTTGCACTTTGTCAATTCAAAAACAACGGCAAAATACTTTGCTATCGTTGTTTTTGAATTGTTCAGTGAGCATTAAAGAGACATTTTCGGAAAAATGTATGAAACAGAATCATCGTCAGCGATGAATAGTTTTAGAATGTTGAGGGACAATAAAAGAAATAGAAATCACAATGTTTGGGGGATTTGCGTTGTCCTATACTTCTGATATAACGGAAAATTAGATTTATTTCGATCAGGTCTTTCGTGTGGATAAGAATTTTGATCGGGTCAAACGACCGGTTGCTTTTGCGGATAAAAAGGCAGTTCTTTATTTCATAGATGGATTTGTCAAAGATGAAATCATGGAAAAAATACTGGAATTTTTGATGAAAATAAAAAAAGACGGCATGATTGCCGGTATGACTGACACCAAGGCATTTGCTGATGCGTTTATCCCTTATGTAGAAGTAGATGTCACTGCGGATACGCAGGAAATCATTACGATGGTACTGTCCGGAGCAATTGCATTGCTGATTGACGGCTTTCCGGAAGCGATTATTATCGATGCCAGAACCTATCCCACGCGCAGCATCGAGGAGCCGGATTCCGACAGGGTATTGCGCGGCTCACATGACGGGTTTGTTGAAACAATGGTGTTTAATACAGCGTTGCTGCGCAGAAGAATCAGGGATCCGCGCTTGATTGTGGAGATTGTGCGGGTTGGTAAAAAGTCGAGGACAGATATTGCGATATGTTATCTGGAATCCAAAGCCGATCCGTCCTTTGTGGAAAAAATTAAAACCAAGCTGAATGCTCTCGACGTGGATTCTCTTACGTTGGGACACGAAAGCTTAGCGGAGTCGCTGATTCATCAACGATGGTACAATCCGTTTCCAAAGGTAAGGTATACAGAACGTCCGGATAGTGCGGCGGCGTCGGTTTATGAGGGGAAAATTTTGCTGATGGTCGACAATTCTCCGTCGGCAATGATCCTGCCTACCTCCATTTTTGATTTTGTTCAGGAAACGGATGATTTTTATTTTCCGCCTTTTACAGGCACCTATTTGCGTTTGACACGGATTGCTATTTTTTTGCTGACAATATTTTTGACACCGGTGTGGTATCTGTTGATTCAAAACCCAAGTTGGATTCCGCCGTGGCTTGATTTTATTAAAGTTGCCGAGCCGAATACGATACCGATTATTTTTCAGCTTTTGCTGGTTGAATTAGCAATAGACGGATTAAAATTAGCATCATTGAATACGCCGAGCCCGCTTGCCAGTTCGTTTAGCGTGATCGGCGGTTTGATACTGGGAGAATTTGCCGTAAAAGCGCAGTGGCTGGTTCCCGAGGTCATTTTATATATGGCTTTTGTGGCAATTGCAAACTTCACGCAGCCTAGCTTCGAATTGGGATATGCATTTAAATTTATCCGTGTCTTTTTACTGATCGCTACCGCCGTGTTCAATTTATGGGGATTTTTGATCGGACTTGCTATCTGTATTTTGCTGGTATGCTTTAATAAAACAGTAGAAGGGAAAAGCTACTTGTATCCGTTATTACCGTTTAACGGAAAAGAATTGAAAAAAATGTTTATCCGTAAACGGCTGCGCGGAACGGATGAGTAACAGTTTTGGCTGTTTTGTTGCAACAGAAAATATATTTGACAGACCTTTCCCGAAATGTTATACTTTGAGAAAACAAGTCTGAAAGGGAAGATATCGTATTCTTTTCAGACGCCGTTTTTGTGCCTTTTTGACACTCCGCAAGCAGCCATTTTGTCTGCAGACCGTTTGCTCAAATCTGCGCAAGTCGAAAATGCTCATAGAGATAAAGCGGAGCGGATGAATATACTGTTTCAAAAGCGGCATATCGTCTATAACATCTAATCATATCTCATTATGCATCTACGGAAAGGATGAATCAGTATGACACAATTGCATCATAACATTTTTCAACCGGCTTTCATTTTTGCAGATAACATGGTGCTGCAAAGGGATCAAAAGATTCCGGTGTGGGGGTTGGGGAAAACCGGAGCAGCGGTACAGACTTCTCTGCTGCAGGATGACACCGTATTGGAAACACGGTGCGCAGAGGTACAAGAGGACGGAACCTTTTATCTGGAATTGTCTGCCAGACCCGGCTCTTTTACCCGATATACCCTGATTCTCGAATGTCAGGATAAAAAATTTGTTTATCGGGATGTCTTGATTGGTGAGGTTTATTTGGCGGCTGGACAGTCTAATATGGAATTTCCGATTCTTTTTTCACAGAATAGGAACCAACTGCTGGAACAGGCAAATAATCCTAATCTGCGCTTTTGCCGAATTTATCGGGATGTGCCGAATGAAGTTCCTCGTATGAGAGAGCCGCAATTCGAAGTAACTGCGATATGGGGCAGAGGAGATTCTTCTGCTGATCTGGATCCGGTTTCTGCGGTTGCATATAGCTTTATTTGGCATTTGTATCGGATGACCGGTGAAAAGTGGCCGATTGCTTTTGTGGATATCTCCAAGGGCGGCGCAAGATTGGAAACGTTTTTGACTCGTTCCCAAATCGACAGCCTGCCTCTGTTACATAAAATTATTTCGGAGGAAAACCGTGAGGAAGATCATTGGGGAACTCACGGAGTGGATAACTATAACGAAATCATGGGCATGTATTATGAACGAGTTTGCCCGATCAAGCATATCAAAGTGAAAGGAATCCTTTGGTATCAGGGAGAAGGAAATCTCGGCACACAGGAAAAATCAGATGCCTATATTCCTGCTTTTGAGGAACTGTGCAGAGGCTTCAGCCGGTATTTCGGCGTTGACGGAGAAGAATTGCCTGTTATTTACGTGATGTTGGCTCCTTTTGATTATAGCGAGTGGAATGCTGAATTGGGGTTGCCGCAATTTTGGGAGGCACAGCATCAGATCGCACTAAACCATCCTGATACGATGCGGGAAATTCCGATTTATGATCTGCCTTTGGAGTATATACCGTCGGAATTGGCGGACACTTATTCTCCGGAGACCTTTCATCCGATCCATCCGATCTGCAAATTCCCGGTTGGAAAGCGGATGGCAGAAGCGGCGATGGAATTGGTGTATCATGTCGGCGATCCATATATGCCGCCTTATCCGATTTCATATGAACTATCATCAGATCGTATCACAGTAACGTTTGCGGCGGTCAGTGCGCTGAAATCTCTGAATGGAGAAAATTTATGCGGCTTTTGTGTTTGCGGCGCAGATCGTCGGTTTGTTCCTGCCAAGGCAGAAATATCCGGAGAAAAAGATGTTGTGATATACAGCGACAAGGTGCAGCATCCGGTTGCTGTTACTTATGCGTTTGAGAATATCAATCACTGTTCCAATCTGTGTGACAGCGAGGGCAGAATGGCTGTTCCGTTCAGAAGCGACCGAATCGCTTCCGAGTATTTTTCGTCTGAAAAACAGAAAAAGCAGATGTGAGCGCTCAAAGTGCCTGTTCGACGGTTGGTAACTGTCGAACAGGCACTTTTTGCGTGATGTTTTTGGGAGATATGCAGCAGAAAAAGTATGAAAACAGGAATTGAAAATCGGTTGGAAATGTTGTAAAATAGAAAGAAAAACAAAAAGGATTTGAATACATGATTGAGATTAAAAATGCCATTTTGCACATACTGGATGCTGTTTCCAATGTAAAAGTGATTGCCGATTTTGAGATGGATACCGATGATGACGTGATCAATAAATATTTGATGCGTCAATTAAAGAAAGCAGATGATGAGTATAAGCTAAAAGTGGGAAAACTCACCGAAGGAAGTAAATTCAGCAAGCAATTTGATGACTATATTTATGAAAGATCCAGCTTTATTGATTTTTCCAAACTGATTGCAGAAACAATTTATGACTTTGTTTCCACTTCAGATAAAATCCATTCCTGCGATGTAATCGTCTGCAAATATGAAAGTGATGATACCCCAAAACTTGCTATCCTAAAATGCAATTCCAAGGTGGCTTTTACTCATCAGATCTATAATACCGACCGCGGAACAAGAAACGGGATTATCAATCATTATGCTATTTTACCCGGAACCGGTCAAAAGATAGATGAATTTGCGGTCATTAACCTGCATACCTTCGAGGTGCATTTTTCAGATAAAGCACATTACAGAAACGGGGAAGAAGTGAATTTGATCAGTGACGTGCTGCTGCAATGCAGCTGTGAAAGCGCACCGGCTGAAATGGTTACGATTGTCAACGCTATTGTGGAAAAAGTGGCGCTGCAAAATGACGAAAATCCTTCGGTAGCGCTTTCCAAAGCCAAAAGTTATATGAATGATAAAATCGCGATGCTGGAGGAAGAAACGCCGAAACTGAATATAGCAGAGCTGGGAAGCGCAGTATTCTCTGATTCGGAAGAAATGCAGGACAAATATGAGGAGTACATACAAAAAGAACAACTTCCCAAAAACATTAAAGTAAACCGCGCGCAGCTTACTAACAGCGTCAAAACGCAGAGAATAAAAACCGATACCGGCATCGAGTTGATCGTTCCGGTGGATTATTATCGCAATAAGGACTATTTTGAGTTTACCACCGATGAAAGCGGGAAAATATCCATCCGGCTTAAAAATATAGGGGAAATTATTAATAAATAATATCTACTGAACAAATCAAAATTTTAATTGGCTCGAACGGCTTTTGGTTGGTTCCAGCAAACATGAAATTATAGTCGGAACGGCTATTTTTCCCATGCTTCTTTCAAACGCTCGAAAATTTCAACGCAAGCAAAACGGATCTCATATTTCGGCTCTGACGTTACGATCTCCATTTCTGATTCGTTTAACACATCGTTCAGCTCTTGAGTCGGTTGTGCCGCCGGGATACACATCGGAGGATATAAAACACACCACCAGTTTTGGCCTTTTGCTTCTCCGATGGTAATGCGCATGGCATCATAGCGTCCGGCAGGCAAGGTTACACCGTCATATTCCCGCGTGTTGAAAAACATGTTGCATAGCTCGGCGTTTACATTATAATGGTAGCCCTGCTTTTGGATTTCGTCCGCTGCAATTTGTTTTACCAAATCCAGACTTTTTGACACCTTGTCCTCGGCGTTGCTGAGATTGTCGGCGTTTTGAAATAAATTTCCTGTTTCAGCCAGAATACGATCCCGCACCTTTAATTTTAACGCTTGGTCTTCTGCACTGTCGGAATTGGCAAGGATATGAAGCCGTAAAACACTGCCTCTGATATTGTTGCAATCGGAGGCAAAAGCAGAAAAACTACCGACGATTACTGAAAATATCAATGCAATAACGATTGCTTTTTCGATTCGTTTCATAAAAAATCCGTCCTTCTTTTGATATACCAAATATTGGTAATCAAAGTATGGACGGATTTTTGCATCTTATTCAAAAGTAGCTTTATAAAATAGTAGCTCCTTTATAGTAGGGGCGACATAAATAGGTGTCGGGATATTTTGTTTTGCATTCCAAAAAGCATTTTTCGGCTTTTAGCACGGAGTCGAAGACACCAAATACGGCAGAACCGCTTCCGCTCATGACCGCTTTCAGAGCGCCGTATTTTGTAAGCAATTTTTCTATTTCAGTAACTTCCGGCAAATTCAGCAACGTTTCAAAGGCGTTGGACATATAAAGCGAAGCTTCTTTGATGTCCTCTGCAACCAGCGAGGCAATCAGGCTGTCGGTCATCGGAGGACAAACCGTGCCTACTTCATCAAATTTGCTGTAAGCAGCCGCCGTTGAAACACCGACTTCCGGCTTGCAAATAATCAGGCAACAATCCAGCTTCGCATGGATCGGAGATAATATTTCGCCGATCCCTTCTGCCAAGGCACAGCCGCCGGTGACACAAAAGGGGATATCTGCGCCCACGAAAGCACCGATTTCCTGTAGTTTATGCGTATCTAATCCGGTTTGATACAGTTCATTTAATGCTACCAGTACGGCAGCGCCGTCAGCGCTTCCGCCGCCCAGACCGGCTTGAGAGGGAATCACTTTATCGATTTGAATGCTGACACCGGTTTGCTTGATTTGTGTTTGTTCGAAAAAAGCGGCTGCTGCTTTATAAGCAATATTACTTTCATCACAAGGGACATCTTCTCTGTCGCATAGAATTTGAATGTCGCTGCTGGTCATCGAAATATGGAGGGTGTCGCATAAATCAATGGCCTGCATGACCGTGCGCAGGAAGTGATATCCATCCATACGCTTTCCCAGTATATCTAAGGATAAATTGATCTTTGCCGGCGCTTTCACCGTGATTTTTTTCAAAGGCGATTCCTCCTTGCGTACAATCGTACTATAAGGTTTCTAAAAACAAGCCGATTCTTTTTAATGCTTCAATAATATTTTCCAGAGAGGCGGCGTATGAAATTCGGACAAATCCTTCGCCGCATTCTCCGAACGCATTTCCGGGAACTACTGCTACTCGCTGCGACATCAGCAATTGCTGACAAAATTCTTCAGAGGTAAGCCCCGTTTTTTTAATCGAAGGAAATACATAAAATGCACCTTCCGGCTCGAAACAGGTCAATCCCATATGATTTAGGCTGTCAACAATCAAACGACGGCGTTCGTCATATTCTTCCGCCATGACACGAACGTCCTCATCGCAGTTTTCCAATGCTTCAATTGCGGCAAACTGGCTGGTAGTCGGTGCGCACATGATGGCAAATTGATGTATCTTAGTCATTTGCTTGATGATCGGCGCAGGCCCCGCAGCATAGCCTAATCTCCATCCGGTCATCGCATATGTTTTGGAAAAGCCGTTTACCACAATCGTGCGTTCCCACATACCGTCCATTTCCGCAATCGACACATGCTGACCGTTGTAGGTAAGCTCAGCGTAAATTTCATCCGATAAAATCATGATGTTGGTGTCACGTAAAACCGCGGCAATTTCCTCCAAATGATTTCGCCGCATGACGGCTCCGGTCGGATTGTTCGGAAAGGGCAGAATTAACAATTTTGTTTTTGCGGTTATTTTTTCTTTCAGTTCTTTCGCGGTTAACCGAAATGCGTTTTCAGCTTTAGTCGGAATCGGAACCGGAATGCCGCCCGATAATGTCACAATCGGCGCATAACAAACAAAGCAGGGCTCAGGAATCAGTACCTCATCACCGGTGGTAATCATGGCACGGATACTCATATCAATCGCTTCCGAGCCACCGACTGTTACCAGCAATTCGTTGTCGGGACAATAACGAAGACGAAACCGGCGTTCCAGGTATTTGCTGATCGCCACCCGCAGATCAGCCATGCCGCTGTTGGCGGAATACCACGTGCGTCCTTTTTCCAGTGTATGGATTGCCTTTTTGCGGATGTCCCAGGGCGTTTTAAAGTCTGGCTCTCCGATGCTGAGCGAAATCACATGATCCATTTCGCTGGCAATATCAAAAAATTTACGGATACCGGATGGTTTGATTTCCTGCACCGTTTTAGACAAAACAGTACTATAATCAATCACAGCCAGTTGTGCCCCCTTTCGTCAGAGGAGCTGTCGCATAACACAATACCGGTATCTTTATAGCAGGACAGAACAAAATGAGTAGCCGTAGAAATCACCGAATCCAACGGAGCCAGCCGATGTGCGACAAACAAAGCAATATCCTTGAAGGTTTTGCCTTTGACGGTGACCGAAAGGTCATACCCGCCTGACATTAAATATACGCTGTCCACTTCGTTATATTCGACAATGCGTTTTGCAATTTCTTCGAATCCGAAATCCTTCTGCGGAGTTACTTTCAATTCAATAATCGCGGTGACGATTTCGCTGTCTATTTTTTCATAATCAATAATCGGTTTGTAGCCTTTGATAATGCCTTTTGCTTCGAGTGCGGCGATTTGATCGGCAACATCTTCCGCAGTAGTGCCCAGCATTGCGGCAAGTTGATCATTCGATAATCGGGCGTTTTGTTTTAACAGCTTTAGAATTTTTTCCATAACAATTCTTCCTTTCCCAGAAAAACAAGTTTCAGTGTCATGCCGGTCAAAGCGCAGCGTTTCAATAAAGACCAAAGCGCAGCGTGCTTTGGTCTTTATTATAACAAATTTACATGGATTAGGCAAGCGTTTTAAAAAGCCAACGCTTCAGAACGCTGGCTCTTTGCTTTAATTTTTTAGGCTTTGCAGCGGAGCGGGGATTTGACCTCCGCGGCTGATGAATTTGCTGGATGAATTGGAGTTGATATTCATAATCGGTCCGGTTCCGAGCAGGCCGCCGAAGGTCAATTCTTCTCCGGCTTTTTTCCCGATTGCGGGGATGACACGTACCGCGGTCGTTTTAAAGTTTACCATGCCGATTGCCGCTTCGTCCGCAATGATTGCAGCAATGGTGTCTGCGGTGGTGTCGCCCGGGAGAACGATCATGTCAAGACCGACCGAACAGACCGCCGTCATCGCTTCTAATTTTTCCAAGCTCAAAGCACCGGAGCGTGCGGCATCGATCATGCCGGCGTCCTCGCTGACCGGAATAAAGGCACCGGACAGTCCGCCTACCTTAGAAGAAGCCATTACACCGCCTTTTTTCACGGCGTCGTTTAACAGCGCCAGAGTAGCCGTTGTTCCGTGGGTGCCGCAGCGTTCCAGTCCGATTTCTTCCAAGATATGCGCCACCGAATCTCCGACCGCGGGAGTCGGCGCAAGGGATAAATCAACGATTCCAAAAGGAACGCCAAGCCGTTTGGACGCTTCCATTCCGACCAGCTGTCCCATACGGGTGATTTTAAACGCAGTCTTTTTTATGATATCGGCTACTTCGGTGATATTGGCATCCGGAGCTTTTGCTAATGCGGCGCGGACCACTCCGGGACCGCTGACTCCGACATTGATGATGCAGTCCGGTTCGCCGACGCCGTGAAAAGCACCTGCCATAAACGGATTGTCCTCAGGCGCATTGCAGAACACCACTAATTTGGCACAGCCGATACAATCTCTGTCCGCTGTCACTTCCGCAGCTTGTCGGACGATTTTTCCCATCAATGCGCAGGCATCTAAGTTGATTCCGGTTTTGGTGGAGCCGATGTTGACCGACGAGCAGACATGCTCGGTAACGGATAGCGCTTCGGGAATCGATTGAATGAGTTCAATATCTCCGGCACTGAAGCCTTTTTGCACCAAAGCGGAATAGCCGCCGATAAAATTGACTCCGCACGCCTGAGCCGCTTTTTCCAAAGTAAGCGCAAATTTAACGGGATCTCCCTTGCTTGCCGCCGAAATAATGGCGATCGGGGTGACGGAGATTCGCTTGTTAATGATCGGAATACCGTATTCCTTTTCGATATCCTCTCCGGTTTTCACTAAATCCTTGGCACAGCGCAGGATTTTGTCGTAAACCTTTTGGCAAGCAATGTCGATGTCGGCGTCGATGCAATCGAGTAAGGATATCCCCATGGTAATGGTACGAATATCTAAATTTTCATCCTGGATCATGGTAATGGTTTCCAGAATATCATGTACGTTAAGCATAAAAAGAGTGCTCCTTCATCGTCTTTATTTTGCACTATATCCGGTGCATGGAGTTAAAAATGTCCTCATGCATCACATGAATGGATAAATTGAGGTTTTCCCCGAGAGCAGTCATTTCATCGGATAATTCCGCAAACGGAACACTCAAATTCTGGATATCAACCAGCATGATCATGGCAAATAAATCTTGCAAAACAGATTGTGTTACCTCAATAATATTTGCGTTATCCTTTGCAAAAACGGCACTTACCTTTGCTAAAATTCCAACAGTATCTTTACCGATTACAGTTAATACGGCTCGCATTGCACTACCTCCAAAAAGTTGATTGATGACAAATTATGAAATCATTATATCACAGAATCGACAAATAATAAACACCCAGTTATGACAATTTTTACAGAATAATCCTATTAAAAATCGTTTAAATGTGTTATGATAAAATAAAACGGCTTTGGTTGAAAGAACGGATACCTGATCGCCTTGTCGACGGTGTCCGCAAAGGATAAGAGAGGTGCTATGCTCATGGATTTTGATTGTAAAGGATTATTGGATATTCATGTTCATTCTGTTTATTCTTTTGACGGCAGGGAACAGGTATCCGACATTGCTTTGCGTGCCGGACAATTGGCACTTTCCGTGCTGTGCCTGACCGATCATTGTGAAATGAACAGCGATGATTTGCCGGCGGTGGAAGATAAGATCCTGCGTTCGGTACGGGAAATGCGGAGTCTGCGTGAAAAGCATTCGGAGGACGTTTTGCTGCTTTCGGGAATCGAGATGGGGCAGGGCACGCAGAATCCTGAGGAGGCAAAGCGCTTTTTAGATGCTGTTCCGTTTGATTTTGTTATCGGCTCTCTGCACAATCTTGCGGGTGAGGAGGATTTTTATTTTCTGAAATACACCCCGGAAAACGCGCCGCAATATTTGGAACGGTATTTTGATGAATTGTCGGCGTTGGTAAATTGGGGAGAGTTTGACGCTCTGGGGCATATGACCTATCCTTTACGGTATATGTCTCAGCAATTGCCTAAAATGCCTGATATGCGGCCATATCAGGAAAAAATTGACTCCATTTTACACAGCTTAGCAAACCAAAATAAAGCGCTGGAAATCAACACTTCCGGTTTGCGTACGGCATACGAGAACACATTCCCCGGGATTGAGTATCTGCGGCGCTTTAAAGAACTGGGCGGCAAAATGGTAACACTGGGCTCAGATGCGCATACGGTTGCCGATATAGGCTCCGGAATCCGGGCGGGCGCAGAAATCGCCAAGCAGGCGGGTTTTGATCAGTTGACTTATTTCGTCAAACGGACACCTGTTTTTGTTTCGATGTGAATTCAGAACTATTGATTGGATTTTTAATAATATGTGAAAAAAATACTTTATCTTTGTGAATTATAAACGTTGATTTTAGTAGAAATTTCCTTTATAATAATTCATATAAAGGATGTCAGGCTTGATTCATACTGCGTGATATCTTGTTTGAAAAGACAGATGTTTTGTTTTTTTGATGTTTTTTGTTCATATTATGTTAAAAGTATTTTGGATTAGATGATGAAAAAAATCAATCGTGTCATTGCTTCTGTTCCGTTTCGCATCATTGCCGGAATCGGATTGCCGATGCTGGTTCTGATCGGGGCATGGATATTGTATACTTTTGGAAATCCGTTGATCTGTGTGTTTCATAAACTAACCGGTTTGTACTGCCCGGGATGCGGTTCCGGCAGAGCTTCTGCGGCTTTGCTTCATCTGGATTTTGCGGCTGCCTTTCAGTATAATTTTTTGTATGTGCTTTTGCTGCCGTTCATCGTGTATTATCTGCTGAAGCAGTATATCATCTTGGTTTTTCGTAAAGATCTGCTGCCGATGTTTTCGATTGACGGCTTGGCGGCAAAGATCGTTTTAGCTGTGATCCTTGTGTTTTGGATTTTACGCAATATACCGGTATTTCCTTTTTCGTTGTTAGCCCCGTGAATCGGGAGTAGACAATATATATTTTATATTCGGGAGGATACATATTATGGCTTTTTGTCCACAGTGCGGTGCAAACGTCGCAGACGGCACCCAAGTATGTCCGCAGTGCGGTGCGCAATTGGCGGTACAACAACCGCAACAGCCGCAACAACCTGTACCGCCGGTACAGCAGGCTCCGCAGGGAGTCCCTTATCAGCAGGCTCCGATGCCGGGCCCCGCTCCGGTTCCGCCGACCTATCAGCCAAAAAGTAAAATGGCAGCCGGTTTGCTCGGTATTTTCTTGGGCGGTTTCGGTGTACACAATTTCTATTTGGGATATACCGGAAAGGCTGTCGCTCAACTTTTGATCACCTTGCTGACTTGCGGCTTTGGTAGCGTAATCAGCGGTGTTTGGGGATTGATTGAAGGTATCATGATACTGACCGGTTCCATTAATGTTGACGGCAAAAACGTTCCGTTGAAAGAATAATCCATTGGTGCAAGGCTTTTATAGATGTTCTGTAAAATCCTTGCACTTTGTTCATATTAAGATGAAGTAAGGATTGGTGATTATTATGGCATTTTGTCCACAATGCGGCGCAAATGTTCCGGACGGCACTCCGGTTTGTCCACAATGCGGTATTTCATTAACGGCACAGCAACCGCAATATCAACAACCACAGCAGCCTGTACCGCCGGTACAGCAAATTCCACAGGGTACACCTTATCAGCAGCCGTATCAGGTTCCGTATGGCGCTCCGATGGGAACACCGCCCAGCGGACAGACCAATACGGGAATGTTGGTTTGGTCTATCATTACCATTTTCTTTTGCACCATTTTGGGTGTTATTGCATTGGTCATGACCATTACAGCTAAAAATGAAATGACCGGTGAGGGTGAGCAGAAAAAGTTAAAAACTGCGAAAATCCTGAATCTGATCGGAACGATTGGCGGCGGCCTGTTTGTTCTGATATACGTTATCGCTTTGATTTTTATCATAGCGGCAGGCGGAGCGGCTGAAATGAGTATGTATTATTGATCAGAAACTGTTTTATTTAATGTGAATGAGCTTGTGAGAGCGCGGAAACTTAGAGTTCTGCGCTCTTTTTGTTTCCATTTTTTCCTTTCACTGTAAGAATTTGGCGTGTTCACACGGGAAGCTTTTATGTTATAATAAAAAGCCAAGCAGATGTTACACATCTGCGCGCCGCATATTATGCGGCTAAGACGGCACAAAGTGCCGGCGCTTTTCTATTGCAACAGTAATACTAAAATCTAATAAAACACTTTTTTCTTTCCGGTCTGAATTGCGCCAGAAAGCGTTATCCTCCTTGCTGGGCGTCAGCCCAGCGGTGTCGTCTGCCTTTTCTGACACAATTTATCCTCGGAAATCGATTAAAGCGTTCAATTAGATTTTAGTATAAATTGTGCTGCAAAGCAGCACTTCCGCCTGCGACGGTCATCAAAACTCTGTTTTGATAAAATTTATGTTGTAATAAACGCACAGAATTTTTTTGATTTTCAAACGATAGGGGAGAACCAATGAAAAAAGCAGTTTCGATTGTTATGACATTATTATGCAGTTTCATGTTTTTTTATTTTGAGGGCTTTCATGCGGAAGCCGCAACATCCGCTTCTGTTGCCGGTATTGTTGCCACTTCTTCCGGAAATTTAAATGTCAGAACAACGCAATCGACATCAGCTTCGGTAGTAGCGTCACTGGCTAAAGGAAGCTATGTTACTTTGTTGTCCAAATCCGGTAACTGGTGGTATTTGGAATACGCAGACGGAAAATATGGGTACAGTCACGCTGACTATATTAAAGCCGTATCTTCCGATGCCGCTGCGGTGAATATTACCTCCGGTACCTTAAATGTCCGTGCCGGCGCAGGAACATCATATGCAGTGATCGGTTCCTTGAATAAAGGAAAATGGGTCGTGGTATTGTCGGAGTCAAACGGTTGGAGCAAAATATTATATCAGGGTACAAAAGTTGGATATGTCAGCAGTCAATACCTTAAAAAGCAAAATTCCGATACCTATTCGTCAATTTCGTTAAACGTACCGGATTATAAACAGACCGATAGCCGTTGGGCAAATGTGACATTGGGCAGTTCCGGAAAGACGATTCGTTCGATTGGATGTACAACCACTGCTTTGGCAATGACCGAATCTTACCGATTGGGTTATACTATCTATCCGGATGCGATGTCGAAAAAATTAAGCTATTCCTCAAGCGGCTCGCTTTATTGGCCGACTAACTATCTGGGCACAACCGATGGCACAAACTATTTACAGCAAATTTATCAACTGCTCAAACAGGGAAAACCGGTTATCGTCGGTGCTAAGAGTACTGCCGGCAATCAGCATTGGGTTGTTGTCACCGGATTTAAAGGAGGTAATTCTCTGTCTGCCGCGAACTTTCAAATTAATGATCCGGGTACGTCCTCCCGCACGAATTTATCTCAGTTTCTAAACGCTTATCCGACTTTTTACAAATTGGTATATTATCAGTAACGTGAATCCGTCAATCAAAACCGCAAATCTGACGTTTTGGTTGACGGATATCTTTTGTAGCTCTGTCTCTTTCTGATTTAGACTTTTGGGGTAAGGTCAAGCTGGCAATTTTCCTTGACAATATATTCAGATTATAGTACAATTTTGGATGGCAAAAATAAGGACGTAAGAAGGGATTATCATCAAAAAGTTTTTATCAGATTTAAAACGAGAGTTTGCCGGTTATAATGGCAGAAAGTTTTCCAAGGACCTCATGGCAGGATTAACTGTCGCGGCGGTCGCGTTGCCGCTTGCGTTAGCGTTTGGAGTAAGCTCCGGCGCAGATGCGGCATCCGGATTGATTACTGCTATTGTGGCCGGTATTTTTATCGGCTTATTGTCCGGTGCTTCCTATCAGATTTCGGGACCGACCGGCGCCATGTCGGCCATTTTGATCACCTTGTCAGCAAAATACGGAATGCAAGGCGTGTTAACGGCCGGTCTGCTTTCCGGTGTTCTATTGTTGATCATGGCTGCTTTAAAGATCGGCAAGCTGGTTTCCTATATTCCGGCACCGGTCATTACCGGATTTACTTCCGGCATTGCCATCATCATTGCGTTGGGACAGATCGATAATTTTTTCGGAACAGTATCCAAGGGAGAAAACGCGATCGCCAAATTAGTTTCATACGGTAATTTGGGCTTTTCACCCAACTGGTGGGCAGTCGGGTTTGGCGTGTTGGTTGTGCTGATCATGGTTGTTTATCCGAAAAAACTTTCGGCATATTTTCCGTCTTCGTTGGCAGCTATCATTATTGCCGTGATCGTAAATTTTATTTTAAATCCGGATGCTGCCGCTTCCAATGTGGCAGAGGTAGGCGTGATACCGCAAAAGCTGATTACCGATCAGAGCTTGTTGTTTAATGGGATAGATCTGGCGCATATTACCGATTTGCTGATGCCGGCGTTGTCCATTGCGGTGTTGGGAATGATCGAGAGCCTGTTATGCGGCGCGGCAGCCGGTAAAATGAAGGGCGAAAAGATGGATTCGACCCGCGAATTAATGGCACAAGGAATCGGCAATATTCTCATTCCGCTGTTTGGTGGTGTTCCGGCTACTGCCGCGATCGCCCGTACATCAGTAGTCATCAAAAGCGGCGGACAAACACGGCTTGCCAGTGTGATTCATTCGATCACCTTGATCTTATCGATGTTTTTATTGGGCGGCGTGATGTCGAGAATCCCATTGGCTGCATTGGCGGGCGTACTGATGGTCACGGCATTTCGGATGAATGAATGGGCAGTCATCAAGCAGTTATTCCAAAAAAGACTCAAACATTCTATTTTACAGTTCGTGATTACCATGATCGCGACCGTTGTTTTTG
>JAQXIB010000074.1 GCA_029007575.1 Clostridiales bacterium
TGAAATCGACAATTCGAATGACGATGATTCCGACACTCCAACCCCCCCTGAAATCGACAATTCGAAGAACAATAGCTCCGACACCTCAACCTCTCCAAAACCTATGGTAAAGCGGGATTTTTTTGTGAAGTATCAAGGAACACCGACTCCGCGCAATAATTATGAAGGTTATGTCGGAATGAAGATTACTGTTGGCGACAAACCCATTAGCGTATATTCTTTGGGACGCATTTTCATTACCGGAAACACACAAAGTCATCATGTAAAATTGGTAGATGCTACAACAGGCAAAGACATTGAAGGCTCAACCGTCACAGTCAAAGGCGGTACGGACGGAAAGATTACTTATGCAAAGCTGGAGCGTCCGATCGTATTGGAAGCCGGTCGTAGTTATTATATCGTTTCAGAAGAAAAAGACGGTGGCGATTTCTGGTATCATAATGATGCTAAAATTCTTTGCCAGAAAGATGCCAAGATCGATTCGGCAGTATTCAACTATCAAGGTACTTGGAACTTGGAAGGTGCTTCAAGCTGCGCATTCGGTGCGGTTTCTATGCAATATGAAGTTGAAGTGGACAACGTACCGGTTTTGGGAGATACTGCATCCGCTTGTACGATTGCGGCCGCGTTGCTATTGGGCCTTTCGGCACTTGCTTTTGTGTCTTTGAGAATTGCTAAGAAAAAGTTCTAACGTGATTGGTTTAGGAAAAGCCCAACCGAGTTCGGTTGGGCTTTCGCTTCAATTTCTCTTGCATTAAGAGAAAAATTAATTTATAATATTATTGAATCTTAATTGAAAATACACCGGACAGGGGAGGCAAGGCAATGTGGAAAAAGTTATGGCATAAAATTAAAAATTGGCGATTGATTTATAAAGTTTTGGCCGTAAATTTGTTGACTTTATTTGTTCCATTGTTTACTGTTGGTGTGGTCTATTGTAATCAACTTTGTCAAAATCAGTTGAAGCAGTTGGAACATGAGCAAAAATATATTTTGGAATTAAGCGAAAAGTCGGTTTCGGGCAATGTGGCAGAGATTGAACTAATTGCGAAGATTATAGGACAGAGTGTTTATATGGACAATTTTTTAGGAGGTTCATTTGAAAAAAATGCAGAAGGTTTTTCAAATTATTGGCTTTTTTTGAATTATTTGCAGTCAATCGCCGGAAGTAGCAATGCCATTAATTCTTTGACGATTTTTTACAATAATGATTCTATTCCAGAGCATTGGGGAAATATGTACCGCTTGGATCGTTTGGACAGGACAATAATTGCTGAACTATTTGAAGATGATAATGGCGGAAAATGGTATTTTGGCAAGAATTTTAATTTGTTGGGTTTAGACCTTCAACAACTTCCCAAGCAATTTATTGAAGAAGAGGAGTTTGTATATTTGCTGCCATTGTATTCTCAAGCACAAGAGACTTTTTACGGATACCTGAAAATCGGTGCGGCAAAATCAAAATTATTTTCAGCCCTATCTAGAGATAAAAAATTTCGTGTTCAGCATAAAAATGGAGATATTTTGCTGGACTTCGTAAGTAAAGGAAAGGAAAATTATGAAAAAACAATAGAATTTAGCACGGATTTGCGAGCATTGAATTCCAAAATGTATTTGTTGGCAGATGTTTCATCTTTATTGAAACCGGAGGAATACTTAACTGTCGTTGCAATTTTTATTCTCATTTTCTTAGTATCCAGCCTTTTTTCATTGTTCATTATTCGGTATTTGATGAAACGTTTTGAACGGGTTTCGCATTTTATGCAAAAAGTTTCTGGCGGAGAATTTGTGCTTTTGGAAGAAGATGGGCGGCACGATGAAGCTGGGGATATTGTACGCGTTTACAATCAAATGGTGCATAATATTATCGGATTGCAAGAAAGCATTATTCAAAAGGAACGTGAACGTAAAAATGCTGAAATCAATGCATTGCGTCTCCAAATCAATCCTCATTTCCTGTATAATATTTTAGATGTTTTTTGTAATCGATTGGAAGAAGTAAATCAGTTTGAACTTAGTAATTCGTTGGTGATTCTAAGTCGAATGCTTCGCTATAGTACGAATTGGAATGGACACAGCACTGTTTTTGAAGAATTGAATCATTTGAAAAACTATATAGCTTTGCAACACCTAGCTTATGGTGAAGAAGTTCAAATGACTGTGCAATGCCCTGCAGAATTAATGGAAGTTAAGTTGCCGAAAATGTGCTTGCAACCCATTGTTGAAAATGCAATTATTCACGGTAAGCGTAAAGGAAAAACTATTTCGATCAAACTGAATGTCCGTACTGAGCCGAATCGTTTTGTTTTGGAAATCAATGATGATGGTTGTGGAATTCCGCAAGAACAATTAAAACTATTAAACGATGCACTGATTAACGGTGTTACATCGGAGCAAATAGATGGACGCATCCACATTGGTTTACATAATATTAATAAGCGTCTCAAATTAGAGTACAATGAGGAATATGGTATTATTGTTGAGTCCAAAGAAAATTTTTACACACGTGTCTTATTGACGATTCCGCGATGGGATGGAGGGGAAGAAATTTGATGAACATTTTAGTTGTGGAAGATTCACTTTCAACCCGGCAACGAATCAAGCGTATTGCTTCTGGAATTTTAAAAGATGCTCGTTTTATTGAGGCCGAGAATGGGCAAGAAGCATTAACACTGTTTCGGGAAAACAAGCCTGATTTTATTATTACCGATATTTGTATGCCAGAACATGACGGACTTAGCTTTGTGGAAAATATTCGCAGCGAAGATCGTCAAATCAATATTATTGTGATTAGCGGATACAATGATTTTAAGTATGCACAGCGAGCAATTGAGCTAGGGGTGCGTTGCTATTTGTTGAAACCGATCGACGAATCTGAATTAGAGCAAATCATTATTTCAATTGCCAAAGATATGAAAAAACCGACATTGTTAAAAGAAGGAAACACATCGGGAATGACATATAAATCAAAACCGATTGAGTTTTTGCCTTTGCCGATTGCGTTGTTTTCCGATTTGCAAGAGGACATTTTGCTGAACAATAAAGATGGTATGCGCGCGAAAATTTTGGAAATTTTCAATGCCTCTCTTAAATTTCGGGACTGTTTTTATCTTTTTGATGGGATGAAATCCTATTTGAAAATTCACTTGATTGATAATAGCCCTGAGATCTTGGAAGTTACTAATCCGTTACGAATATTGGAACGCGGCATTTACGATACTGTTAATTTCTCGCAGTTTATTATGGCTTTGCAACAAAACATGGGCGATCTTTTCGAGTTATACAATGGGGACTTGTTTGATCAAAGCGCTATGGAAAAAGCGATGAATTCTGCGGCGAAATATATCAGTGATAATTTAAGTCGTGAACTTACCATGGCTGAAGTGGCAAATTTCGTGGATATGAGTTATTCTTATTTCAGCCGAAGTTTTAAGCGCACTTTTAATATAGGATTCGGGAAATACGTGATGAATGTGCGTATTAAACGTGCAAAACAGGAATTGGCTTACTCCACCAAGTCTATCAATGAAATCAGCACGTTGCTTGGTTTTAACAGTCCACGTTATTTTTCTGTTGTGTTTAAGGAAGCAGTGGGGTGTTCTCCCAAAGACTATCGGCGTTCGAATGGGCGCGGCGAAAAAAGGTGAAAAATGCGGCAAGTATTGCAAAGACTATTTTGGCGAAAAAGGGGAAACGATGCCTTCGTTCGATTACATCTTTTTCAAGCGACCGTTTTATTATTGTGCGACAGTCTTTTGATTTGTTTTGGTGTTGATTAGTATTGTCAAAATTCCCACCCGGAATACTAACGAAAAAAACTAAAACCGAGCAAGATTGTTGACATGACCCAGACATCGAGCATGAAAAACGGTTTGCCACTTTCGCTCTTGCCAAGTTCATAGATTCCATAGCCCTCTGGGCAAAAAACGAGATGTTCGGCAACCATATTGCGCTCACGTTAACCAAGACTTTCGTACGGCGAGAATACGCCTTCGGCAATCCATTGTTTGAAGTATAATCTTTTGAGGTTTGAGGTTGAGTCAACCCGTATTTTCACCGTCTTCATCGGCGTATTTGCGGTAAAATTCGATATAGTGAGTGCCGTCGATTCCAGCACGGATGATTTCTTTGGTATCTTTTACGCTTCTGCCAATTTCGGCGGGCAATGACAGCTACAGTTTCATAGTCTAATCTGTACTCATATTTTGCATACAGTACCATTGTTTTTTTGAGTATGTGGTATTCATCCACGCTCTGCACGAAATAGCCTATCCGCATGATGCAGATGTACTTGTCGATTTTGTTTTTTATATAGAATTCCTTGAAGATTAGAAACGGAATTCTGACAGAAATATCGTACTTTTGCAATGCTTTTTCATTGCTTTGTAGATACCGAAAGCATAGGCTTGTTTTAAGGTGACAAAATGCGCCTGCATTGCGGCTTCTGAACGGTCTGCATAATAATTTTATGCACACTGGGGGCATAGCTCTTATTTCCGATATACAAGCGACCGTCGCGATAGACAGCAGTAAAAAATCCTAAACCTTAGTTCATTTTTATGACTTCCGTACTATTTCGTTAGGAAAGAGATGATATGGCACAATCTTAATATTTTCAATCCTGATGATGTAGAAATGTTTAAAAATGAAGTCTACACGACTTATCCGAAGGAATGGATTCCCAGTCATGTTAATCGTTTTCGACAGTTTGATGAGTATGAACCTGGAAGTGAAAAAACTTTGCCAAAAATATTACAAGTGACAGAAGAAACACCAAATAGCAATATAAATGTTTTGTATCATATGACCATCAAAAAATGAACTTTAAAAATACATTGAATAGGATGTGACAGCATATGGGGACAGGAATGAGTAGAATCATAAAAATCCTGATTATTACGGTATATTTACTGGATGCGATTGTATACTGTAATAGTAAAGTCCCATATAACCGTTTAATGTAGGCAAAGATCAAAAGCTGTTTTACATACTATCATTGCAGTATTAAAAACAGGCA
>JAQXIB010000075.1 GCA_029007575.1 Clostridiales bacterium
ACAAGGATTTCAATTCCGCTCCATTTCAGAGCCGTCCAGTGAAATGAATCTGCGCGGCTCCCGGGAAGGCTTTACCGAGCCGATTCGGATCAATCTCACCATGATTCGCCGGCGCATTAAATCACCGGATATGAAATTTGAACTGTTTAAAATCGGCAAGGTCAGCAATACCGATGTATGCATGGTTTATATGAACAGTAAGGTGTCCGACAAATTGCTGCGGGAGATTCGGCATAAGCTGCGGAGCATCGATATGGATATCATTCTGGAATCGGGGTATATTCAGCCTTTTTTGCAGGGAAGTCCCTGGTCTTTTTTCTCTGATGTCGGGACAACCGAACGCCCGGATACGCTGTGCGCCAAGATTTACGAGGGCAGAGTCGGTATTTTAGTGGATGGCACGCCGTTTGCTTTGATCGTACCGTATTTGTTTAATGAAAATTTTCAAAGCATTGACGATTATTGCCATAAGCCGTATTTTGCTACCTTTATTCGATGGATCAAGTATATTTCCTTTTTTACTACCATTTTGCTCCCCGGCGTTTATGTCGCCGTCGGGACATTTCATCCCGAACTGTTTCCTCATGCGCTGTTGTTTAACATTGCGGCGGCAGAAGAAACAACACCGTTGCCGCTTGTTTTGGAGGCGCTGGTGATTCACTTTATTTACGAGATCATGCACGAGGCAGGGTTGCGTCTGCCGCGTCCGGTCGGACACGCAGTGAGTATCGTTGGCGGTTTGGTAATCGGTGACGCGGCGGTAACGGCGGGATTGATCGGCGCGCCGATGGTGATGGTGGTTGCTTTGACGGCGATCAGCTCTTTTGTGGTGCCGTCTTTGTATGAATCGGTATCGATATTGCGGTTTGGATTTATCATTATCGGCGGCATATCGGGACTTTACGGAATTACTCTGGGACTTGCTTTCCTGTCGGTTAACCTCAGCAAATTAAACAATTTCGGCGCGCCCTATCTGGCACCGGTATCTCCGTTCAGCCTGAAAGCGATGAAGGATGTTTTAATTCGAGCCGGATGGCACCGCTTGAGTAAGTCCAACGCGAAAATACAGGATTTTAAAGGAGTCGATATCGACTGACACTGCAAACCAACACCGTCTGAAAAGGGGAATGGACATTGGAAAAAAATCGGATCAGCATCATGCAATTGGTACTGCTGTTGTTTTTATCACGTGCCTTTGTTATTTTGACCTATGTGCCCGGCATCGGAAACAGTATAAGCGGTGCGTCTATTTTGTTTGGAAATATTATCGGCTATGCTGTCGTCCTTTTGTTTTTTGTGCCGTTAATCGTGATGGCAAAAAAATATCCGGAACGCTCTTTGGTCATGAATTTAAGCTATGCTTTTTGCCGGTTGGGGCCGTTTATCAGTGTAATCTATTATCTTTTTATAGTCCTGTTGGCGTCCAATACACTTGCTCATTTTCAATTTTTTATGGTGAATGCGGTGTTTACCGAAGCCAATGTATGGGTGATCATTTTGCCGATGATGGCAGTGGCGGTGTATGCCGCTCATATCGGCATTGAGGGAATTTCACGCTCCGGATTTTTGGTGACAATCGGGTTTACGATTGCTTTTTTGTTTATTTTGTTTTCATCGATACCGAATGTGGAAATGGTAAACGTCAAACTCCCTGTCGATGGCAGAATGCGGGAAATTGCTTTGAGCGCCTACATGGTGGTGTCCAATACCGTGGAGGTATTGCTGTTTTATTTGCTGCTTCCGTATTGTAACCGAAAAATCAAATCGGGGGTGTTTGGGCTGGTAATCAGCCTGACAGTATTGACCGAGCTTGTCACCTTTTTTATCGTGTCGGTGCTTGGAGATTTTGCGGCGTCTCAAACATTTCCGTTCTACGCGCTGGCGTCTTTGTCCGAACTCTCTATCTTTCAGCGTCTGGATGCGTTGCACATGGGCATTTGGGTGTTTGTTGCGTTTATTAAATTGTCCTTATTGATTTTTCTGGGAACGGAAATTCTGAAGTTTATCACACCGAACAACAAAAGCGGAGAGCCCTATCATCGGATCAGCCTGTTGATCACTGCGGTTTTGATCTTGGGATTTGCTGTTCCGGCTTGCTATTATATTGAATGGTTACGGATTTTATATCGGATATTATACAGCGGTATCCCGGTCATTCTGCTGGGGGTTATCGTCCCGATCATTGTTTTGTGGCGGCTTCGCATACTGAAAAAGAAACAGAGCTTAAAAAGGAAGGATGGTTAGATGAGCAAAAAAGTGGGATTGTTGTTGATCATCGCCTTGCTTTTTTTGTGCAGCGGATGTATTCCTTCGGTAGAACTGAATGAACGGGCTATTGTGCAGGCAATCGGTGTGGATGCTGTCAACAACGGATACCGCGTTTCCCTGCAGATATTTTCGCCTGAGGGCGGAGACGGCGCGAACGAAATGAATACCGGCCCACAGAATGCCAAAATTATCACGGCGGAGGGAAAGACGATTTCGGACGCCATACAGCAGGCAACGTTGGAACAGGGTAAGCAGATTTTTTACGGGCATAATCGCCTTTTGGTCATCGGAGAATCCAGTGTGAAACAGGGAGTGGCCGATATATTGCCTTTCTTTAATTCGGGATATCAGTCACGACCGAGCATATATGTCATGGCGGCAGAGGGGACGGCGGAAGGAATATTGAGCGCAAATATCCGGCAGGGGATTATACCGGCGGAATCATTAGAAAACATGAT
>JAQXIB010000076.1 GCA_029007575.1 Clostridiales bacterium
CGGAAAAAATCGGATCCGGATTGGTAAGCGTTATGGTTCGCGGCGATGTCGGCGCTGTAAAATCTGCTGTTGAAGCAGGTGGAGCTGCTGCATGCCGTTTGGGTGAAGTGGTTGCTACGCACGTAATTCCGAGACCGCACAACGATGTAGAAAAATTATTGCCGTCCTTAGACTAATAGCAAAGCGTTTTGTGTCATCCGGGCAGGAGACTGTCCGGATGCATAAAAACATAATTAAATTTATTTATACTTCGCATATTTGGGTTTATTTTAGAAATTGAAATATTGAATGTTTTTCTTAAAATTGAAAATTATTACCATAAATATAGATTACACATAAGAAAGGGAATGACTGCCATGCAAATTGATGAAAAAATGATTGCTGAAATTGTCAAAAGCGTGATTGCTTCTGAAGAAATCGCCTCTGATCCGGGAAATAGACCGGTGCCGATCGGTGTTTCCAACCGCCATGTCCATGTTACACAAGAGGATTTGGAAATATTGTTTGGTAAAGGCGCAAAACTGACGGTAAAGAAAGAGCTGATGGGGGATGATTTTGCTTCCAATGAACTCGTAACCATTATCGGTCCTTCCTTGCGTCCGATCGAGAATGTCCGTATTTTAGGGCCTGTCAGAAAGCATACACAGGTGGAAATTTCCAGAACCGATACCTTTGTGTTAAAAGTAAAGCCTCCGGTCAGACCGTCCGGAGATGTTGCCGGTTCCGCTTCCATCACGATTGTGGGACCAAAAGGAGTTGTGACGATTCCGGAAGGTTGCATTATCGCAAACCGTCATATTCATATGACACCTCAGGATGCAGCGGGATATGGACTAAAAGACGGTGATTATGTTGATGTAGAAGTGGGCGGAATCCGTAAAACCAAATTCTACGACGTACAAATCCGTGTGAACGAAAAATTCCGTTTAGAGATGCATATTGATACAGACGATGCAAATGCTTGCGGCGTAAAATGCAACGATTTGGTGACCATTGTTAAAAAAGACTGAATTCCATCAGACTGAAGTATTTTGTAGGAAAGGATGCTGTCATATCCTTGCGATTTGACAGCATGGTTAATCTTATGTTAATTGGAAAAGTAACCGGAACAATAGTATCTACTCGCAAATGTGAATCTTTAATCGGTTCCAAATTTCTAGAAGTGCAGTTGATTCAGAACGGAGTAGAATCTGACTCTTACATTATCGCCATCGACAGTGTAGGCGCCGGAATAGGGGAGCGTGTTTTGATTACCACCGGGAGCGGCGCCAGACTGGCTTTGCGTGATACCAATATGCCAACCGACGCAGTCATTGTTGGTATTGTGGATTAAGCGTGGTATTTTAGCTTTGAAATATATAAAGGGATTGAGAAACTATGAATTTAAATGATTTGAAAAAAGCAGTAGCTGATGCCGGTGTTGTAGGTGCCGGCGGAGCGGGGTTCCCGACACAATTTAAATTTAATGAGGGTTTAGATACGCTGGTAATTAATGGGGCAGAATGTGAACCTTTGATTTTTTCGGATTATTATATTATGAAAAAAGAAATGAAGCAGATGCTTGACGGTGCCGAACACGTGATAGAAGCTATGGGCTTAAAAATCGGTTATCTCGGTATTAAAGAGCATACCGCGGAGCGTCTTGGACTTACGCATGGTCAAAAATTGTCGAAACACGTCGAAGTACACATTTTGCCGAATGTATATCCTATGGGAGACGAAATCATTCTGATTTATGAAGTGACCAAAAGAATTGTTGCTCCGGGGAGCTTGCCATTTACACAAGGCGTAATTGTTTCGAATGTGGAAACGTTATATAATGTGTCTAATGCAGTTAAAGGAATACCAGTCACTGAAAAATACGTTACTATCGGTGGTAAAATCAATGATAAAGCCAGAAAAGTGGTAAAGGTGCCGATTGGCATACCGGTATCTGAGTTGTTTGATTATCTGGGTGTCGTTGTTCCGTCAGATTGTGTTGTTTTGGATGGCGGTCCGGCAATGGGAAATATCATTGATCCGAAAACTTATCATATTACTAAGACAACCAAATCTTTCTTAATTTTACCGGAAAATATTCCGGCAATTGTCGGTAAAACGACTGATCCATCGAATATGGTACGCCGTTCTTCATCCACTTGTTGCCAGTGCTCGATGTGTACGGATATGTGTCCGCGTGCTCTGATCGGATATCCTTTAAAGCCACATAGAATTGTTCGTACTGTAAACGGACAAATCACCTCGAATCCACAGGATTACTTAGTTGCTTCCGTTTGTTCCAGCTGTGGTGTTTGCGAATTAACAGCATGCTGTCAGGGAATCAGCCCGAGAATGGTATACGCGCAAGTAAAAGCCTCGCTTGCCAAAAACGGATTGCGTTATCAGCATGACGGATCTCCGTTGCATGCAGATCCGAATAGGGAATATCGTATGCTGCCGAGTGATCGGTTTATGGCTCGAATTGGAGTTGCGCCTTATGATATTATGCCGGAATTAACCGGAGCGATTGATTTTAAAGCGAGTTCTATATTGATGCCGATGCGCCAACACGTAGGAAAACCGGCATCACCGGTTGTCAATGTCGGTGATACCGTCAAAGTCGGAGATTTAATCGGAAAAGCTGCTGATGGCATTTCAGCGAATATTCATGCTACGGTAAATGGTGTGGTTACCGCGGTCAGTGAGCAGAGCGTTGAAATTAAATGCAGCTAAACATGAAATGGAAGATGTTTTCGTTGTTAATGAATAGCAGCTTTTATCATCATCGTTTTCTGCAAGATAAAAGCAAGATATAATATTAACTTGGTCGTAGCAGGGCGGCAGAACGGAGTTTAAGATGGGAAATTCAATAGGTATTATCGAAATTAAAAGTATTGCAAAAGGTATTGAAGCATGTGACTCTGCGTTAAAATCAGCGGGTGTAACTTTAATTACTGCACAGCCGATTTGTCCGGGAAAATATGAGATTATTTTGACCGGTAATCTCGCGGATGTGCAGGCTGCAGTTGATCATGTCAGAGAGCGTAACGGCAACGAGATTATTGACTCTGTAAAATTAGGACGTATTTCCGAATCTGTAATCAAAGCATTATTCGGCGCAGAAACCGGTGAACGAAAAGGTTCTGTGGGTGTCATTGAAACATATTCTGCTGCCAGTGCAATTATGGCAGCAGACACAGCGGTCAAAGCTGCAAATGTATCTATTATAGAACTGCGTTTGTCCAGAGGTATGGGCGGTAAAGGATATGTGATGATTACCGGCGATGTCAGTGATGTAACCGCAGCTGTTGAAGCAGGTTCCAGATATGCAGCAGATCAGGGATTGCTGACCGGCAACACAGTCATTGCAGCGCCTCACGACGAACTGTGGCAATACATGTAAAGAAATGTTACAATAAAAAGTTTTTCAGGTACAGCGTAATAGGGCTGTACCTGATTTTTTTGCTTGACAAAACGAGAAAGGCGTGATATAATAAAAATATTAAAGTTCGCTAAATTGATATTTAGCGAACTAGGAGAGTGGAATTTTAGGAGAGTGACTTAAAATGGCTGATCCTTATTTTACTGATATGCCGCCGATCGCAAAGCAATTCTTAAATTATCTTGGTACCGTGAAAGGACGCTCGGCACGTACCGTTGAGGGTTATCATATAGATTTGCGCACGTTTTTGCGATTTATGAAACTTTATAAATCCGGAATCAATTTACGCAGTATTACAGACGATGCCATGCAAGAAACGGATATCACTGATCTGGATTTGGATTTTATGGCTGCTGTTAAAACATCTGATATCTATGAATTTATGCAATACACACTGCAAGGCAGAAATAATAATGCTGCCACGCGCTCCAGAAAAACGACTTGCATCCGTACGTTTTATAAATATCTTACGCTCAATTTAGACCATCCCATTAAGGACAATCCGGCAAAAAATCTGGAAGTGCCGAAAATCAAAAAATCACTGCCTAAATATTTGACTTTGGAACAATCTCTGGAATTGCTGAATTCGGTCGAAACAAGCGCGCCGGAACGGGATTATTGTATGATTACCTTGTTCTTAAATTGCGGTATGCGTTTATCTGAATTGGTCGGAATTAATTTAAGCGATATTCAAGATAACACCTTGCGTCTGATTGGTAAAGGTAATAAAGAACGTATTATTTATATCAACCAAGCCTGTATGGACTCGATACAGAATTATTTAAAGATACGTAATCAACAGTCTGTCATTAAAGACAAAAACGCGTTGTTTTTAACACGCAACGGAACCAGAATCGGCGCCAGACGAGTTGAAAAAATCGTAGAAGAAGTGCTGCGAAAAGCAGGATTAGCCAATCAAGGATTTTCTGTTCATAAATTGCGGCATACTGCCGCCACATTGATGTATCAACACGGCGATGTGGATATCCGCATTTTGAAAGATGTACTGGGACATGCGAATCTGGGTACAACCGAAATATACACTCATATTTCCAATCAACAAATGGAATCCGCTATGAATCATTCTCCATTGTCAAAAGTAAAACCAAAAAACAACTCCAAGACTTGATCGCAGTCTTGAAGTTGTTTTTTGAGTGTTTTAATATGAAATATCGTTTGCCAATTCATATTCATTATAATTAAATGGTTTTTTCATTTTGAGTGCATCTTGAATGGCGTAATCAACAATGTTATCATCTTTTAAAGCAACGACACGATTGCCGATTCCTTTTTCAAGCAACGAAACCGCATAGTGTCCCATTTCGCTTGCAACAACTCTGTCGCGAACCGTGGGATTTCCACCACGCTGAACATGTCCTAAAATAGTCGCTCTGGATTCGATACCGGTTGTTTCTTCAATTTTCTTTGCTAACTCAGTTACATTTCCGACGCCTTCAGCAACCAAAATAATGAAGTGATGTTTACCGGTTGCTTGTGCGGCATCCATTTTTTTGATAATATCCTCAAATTTATATTCTATCTCAGGAACAATAATAAAAGTAGCTCCGCAGGCAATCCCGCAATTTAAAGCAATATAACCGGCATGACGTCCCATTACTTCAACGACGCTGCAGCGATAATGGGATTGCGAGGTATCTCTTATTTTGTCGATCATTTCCATTGCGGTGTTCATCGCAGTGTCATACCCTATTGTATAGTCAGAACAAGCAATGTCATTATCGATTGTACAAGGAACGCCGATACAAGGGATTCCCGCCGCACTCAGATCGCCCGCACCACGAAAAGAACCATCACCGCCGCCGACAATAATACCATCAATTTTTGCGTCCAAGCAAGATTGTTTAGCGGTTTGCACTCCTTCCGGATACTTAAACTCCGGGCATCTGGCTGTATATAAAATGGTTCCGCCACGATGAATGATATCGGACACACTTCTCATATCCATTTCAATCATATCACCGTTGATCAAACCGTTGTAGCCTCTGCGAATACCGATTACTTTCATTCCTTTGTTCAGAGCAGTACGAACAACAGAACGCACAAAAGCATTCATGCCGGGAGCGTCGCCGCCGCTGGTTAACACGCCAATTGTTTTCATTTCCATAATCAATCACCATTCCTTTGCTGAACACGGGCAAAAAGGTATTTTCCCCCATTTTATAAGCCGATTAAAACCCGTTTTCTTGGCATTTTCATAAAGGGTTGTTTAACAAATATCAACTATCTGTTATTATACATAAAAAAAGTTGGACGTGCATTATTTTGAAACAAAAATCCATATTTGGCAACAAAAATTACAACTTTGTGATTTTTTTATCAATTCATCTTTTGCTTTAATACAACATTTTCGCTGGAAATAATATGTGAAATTTTTTTCACTAATTCCTGTTGATCCTGAATGGAAAAGCCTGTCGGTATTTTCACATATTTTTTAGAATCACTGTAAAAAAAGAAAGCATTTCCGGTTCCGGGATATTGTTTTAATAATTCATATATTGCCGCAGCTCGTTCATCATTTTTACTTTCCAATTTCATGAATAGCTTGTTTTCCGGAACTTCCCTCTCCTGCTTATTATGACCGGAAATCGTACCGGATAAACCGAATTGACTCTTCAAAAGAATGGAATTGCATAAAATTTTCGGTGTTTCTTCTTCTTTGAGAGAAATCGTACCGGAGATCAATAAGACTTCCCCTTCTTTGATATATTGAGCATATTTGCCGTATATATTCGGAAAAATGGTGACCTCAATGACACCTGTCTGATCTTCCAGGTTGACGAACGCCATTTTGCTGCCGTTTTTTGTCTGGATCAATTTTTTGTTCAAAACAACGCCTAAAATACGAATTTCTCTTCCGTCCTTAATCAGAGAAACATCTTCGTCTGCGCCGTTTAGAATGTCCAAAATATCCATACATTGATATTTTAAGCTGACCTCTCTGTATTGATCCAGCGGATTGGCGGAAATAAATAATCCGATCGTTTCCTTTTCCATCGCCAATAACTCATCCGGCGAAAATTCAGCCAAATTCGGCATGGTGTATTTCGGCTTTTCAATGGTTCCGATGTGAAATAAATCCAACTGTCCTTCTACGGTATTGCGATTGTTGGAATTGACAGATTCCAATATTTTTTCATAAGATACAAGCATTTGCCGCCGATTATGCGGAAAGCAGTCCATTGCCCCGGAACGAATCAGACTTTCCAAAGTTCGCTTGTTTAAGTCTTTTCCGTTCAGACGTTCACAAAAGGAAGGCAGATCTTCATAAGCACCGTCTGCTTTTCGTTGTGCCAATAGCTGCTGGATGAATCCCCTGCCGACATTTTTAATTGCCAGTAAACCAAACCGAATGCCTTCTTTTGTCACCGAAAATCCGAGTTCACTTTCGTTAATATTTGGCGGTAAAACACGTAGCCCCATTTTCTGGCATTCACCTACATAAGCAATCATCTTGTCGGTATTTTCTAATACACTCGTCAGCAGTGCCGCCATATATTCTCTCGGATAATGGCATTTCAAATATGCGGTTTGATAGGATATGTGCGCGTAAGCAGCAGCATGGGATTTGTTAAACGCATAGGCCGCAAAACTGGTCATTTCGTCGAAGATATCATTGGCGATTTCGGGACTGACTCCGTTTGCAACCGCTCCGACACATTCTATGCTTCCATCTTCATTGGTTTTGCCGTAGATAAAATTCTGTCGTTCCTTTTCCATGACGTCAGCTTTTTTCTTGGACATGGCGCGCCGCACCAGATCGGCTCTCCCGTAGGAATAGCCTGCGAGTTCACGGCAAATCTGCATGACCTGTTCCTGATAGACAATACAGCCGTACGTAACTTCTAAGATCGGCTTCAGTAATGGATGCTTGTAGGTGACCTGCTCCGGATGATGTCGGTAGTTGATGTATTTCGGGATAGAATCCATCGGCCCCGGCCGGTAAAGCGATGTCACCGCAATTAAATCCTCCAGATGTTCAGGTTTTAGCTGCTGAAGAACCTGTTTCATGCCGGGAGACTCAAACTGGAAGACACCGTTGGTATTGCCGTCGGAAAACATTTGATAGGTGTCGGAGTCGTTTAGACTGATGTTTTGCACCGAAAAATCAGGATCCTGCTTTCGAATCATTTTCTCACAATCCGAGATGATCGTCAGGTTGCGCAATCCCAAAAAATCGATTTTCAGCAAGCCCAAACGTTCCAAAGTTGTCATTGTGTACTGTGTCACGATGGATTCTTCGTTTTTTTGCAGCGGTACATACTCGCTGACCGCCTGCGGGGTGATCACTACGCCGGCAGCATGGGTAGAAGCATGTCTTGGCATACCCTCTATTTTTTGCGCCGTGTCGATCAATTCCTTGATCCGGGGGCTGCCGTCATATAATTCTTTCAGCTCCGGCGACAGCACAAGCGCATGCTCGATCGTCATGCCCAGCGCCATCGGTATTTTCTTAGCAACCGCATCGACTTCCTGATAAGAAAGTCCCAGCGCTCTCCCTACATCGCGGATCGCACCGCGTGCCGCCATGGTGCCGAAGGTAATAATTTGAGCAACATGATCCACGCCGTATTTGCGAATGACATAGTCAATGACCTGCTGCCGCTTTTCATAGCAAAAGTCTACATCAAAATCAGGCATGCTGACCCGTTCCGGGTTTAAAAAGCGTTCGAACAGCAGATGATACTTCATCGGATCAATTCCGGTAATTCCTACGCAGTAGGCAGCCAGGCTGCCTGCGCCGGAGCCTCGGCCTGGACCTACGGGAATATCGTGATTTTTCGCATATTGAATAAAGTCCAGAACGATCAGATAGTAATCGATATATCCCATTTTTGAGATGATTTCGATTTCATATTCCAAACGATCAACAATTTCCTTTTCCGGGTGATCGCCATAATGTTCTTTTAGTCCTTTGTAGCATAAATCAATAAAATATTGTTTGTTATCCGTCACATTCGGGATGATAAACTGCGGCAGCTTAGTGACACCGTATTCAAAATCCACCTGACAACGTTCCGCAATTTTCACCGTATTTTCGAGTGCGGATGGTATGGAGGCAAAAAGCTGCTCCATTTCATCATAGGATTTGATATAAAATTCATCGGTCGGAAAAGCCATTTTGTTTTCCTCACCGACAATATGGTTAGTCTGAATGCACACCAAAACGTTTTGCATTTTGGCGTCCTCTTTTTTTTCATAGTGGCAATCGTTGGTAGCGACCAGGGAGAGATTGGCTTCGCCCGCCAGTCGGGTCAATAACGGCAGGATCTGTAATTGTTCTTTCATGCCGTGATTTTGCACTTCGATAAAAA
>JAQXIB010000077.1 GCA_029007575.1 Clostridiales bacterium
ATCAAAGAATGTCTGAACCCAGAAAAATCCGAAATTTCGGATTTTTCTGGGTTTGTACGGCGAAAGCCGTTCGAACAAATCAAATTTTTGATTTGTTCAGTAGACATTATTTACTATACTATAATTTTACGAATACTTCAATGCTTTATTTGCCCTGTATGCACCGAACTACATTATTTGCCCTGTATGCACCGAACGGTGTATGAAACAGCAGTGCCGCTTATATTTACGGAACAAAGAAAAAATATCTTATTCGGCAGTTCTAATTCAGCCTGTCCCATCATATCAATTTAGAGAAAAGGACAAGATGTTACAACTCTTTGCTGTGCAACCAAAAGGGAAGGATCAAGATGGAACAGAATATGTTTGAACAGGCTGTTGATGTTTTATGCGATAACATAAAAGGACGGCTACAAGGAATTGCGGGACAGATAAAGAACAACGCCATCGAAATCAGAATGCGGACAGGCTTGCCGCTGATGATCAATATGGTAGGTGAGTCGGTGTTCCTGTTGAAAAACGGAGGCGTCACCTGTAATAATCGACCGGGGGTTTATCTGATCACCGATGAAGATATCCAACAGTCTTTTCGAAAAATTTGCGGATATTCGGTACACAGTTATCAAAATGAGATCTGCAACGGATATCTGACGGTAAAAGGCAATCGAATCGGATTTTGCGGTACCGCAGTGGTTGAGGACGGAAAAATTACAACGCTGAGAAAAATCACGTCGCTGAATATCCGTATTGCCCGACAAATTCACAACACCGCAGACCAGATTGTTTCTTTATTTCACCAAAAAGGCCTGTGCGGTGTTTTAATTTTAGGCGCTCCCGCAACCGGAAAAACCACCATGCTGAAAGATTTAGTGAGACAGTTGGCAAACGGTTCCATCGGAAGATTTGTGCAGATATCGGTAGTTGACGAGCGCGGAGAGATTGCCGGGGAACGCGGTGATCCGTTTTGCAATGATCTGGGTGTATCATCAGATGTTCTGTCCGGATATCCCAAAGGAAAAGGAATGGAAACGGCCATTCGAACGATGGCACCTGAAATGATCGTGTGCGATGAAATCGGGAGTCGAGAGGATGCTGCCGCTGTTGCCGAAGCAGTCAATTCGGGGGTAAAGGTAGTTGCCACGATGCATGCAGGCAGCATGGAGGAATTCCTGAGAAAACCGATTGCCAAACCACTGCTTGATATCGGCGCATTTGACTATGTTTTTGTGTTAGACGGGAGCGGGCCGAAATGTCTTGTGAAACAGGTTTTTGATCTGGAGCATCTGAGAAAAGGAGGGGGGAAAGCATTTTCGTATGATCAAAATATTGGGAATGATTTTTGTGGTGACAGCGTCGGGGTTGACAGGACTCTTGATGTCCTCGAATTTATCAAAAAGGGTGAATGAACTGGAAAACAGTATTTTGCTGTTGGAAAAAATGCAGACCTATCTGCGGTACAGCAAAATTCCGACCTCTGAGCTGATTCGTGCCCTTGCATATAATGAAAATTTTACTGCGCTGACTTTTTTAAAAGTATGCAGTCAAAAAATAGAGCAGGGTGAAGCCTTTCCGGAAGCATGGAAGTCGGGTATTTTCCTTTGGAAGGATACTCGGATGAACGAAAAGGACAAGGAAATTTTATCGGGAGTATCCGATATTTTGGGCAGCAGCGATTATGAAAGTCAGGTGAATTCTTTGGGATTGACCGCTGCATTGCTGGAGCAGAATTTAAAGGAAGCACTGGCGGCGAAGAATACGACCGGCAAGCTTTATCGTTCATTAGGAGTACTGATCGGAATCGGAATGGCAATTTTTATTGCTTAGACAGCGTCGACAGTGAGCCGATACTGTAAGAACGACTCGGAAAGGAATATAGATTTGTATGGAAGTAGATTTGATTTTCAAAATTGCCGCAATCGGAATTATTGTCGCGGTACTTCATCAACTGTTGGTGCGTTCGGGCAGGGAAGAGCAGGCAATGATGACCACATTGGCAGGATTGATCGTGGTGCTGATGATGATCGTCAATGAAATCAACAGTTTATTTGAAACGATAAAATCCATTTTCGGACTGTATTAGAACGTGGTACTTTTGGATGATACAAAATCAAAATTATGGAATAAGGAGCGACAAAAATGAATATATTGGCGATTGTCGGAATAGGAATCGTGGCAACGGCAATTTGTATTTTGATTAAGCAGTATCGTCCGGAGTTTGCGATGATGGTTTCGCTTTCCTGCGGTGTTTTGATCTTTGTCATGATTTTGCTTCATTTGTCTCCTGCTATTTTGGACATTCAGGAATTGATGAGCAAGGCGTCATTGGATAACGGATATTTCAAGGTGCTTGTAAAATCGCTGGGGATTTGTTATGTGACGTCAATTGCAAGCGATTCCTGCAAGGATGCGGGACAAGCTGCAATCGCCGGAAAAATAGAACTGGCGGCTAAGGTGGCGATTGTGATTTTGGCACTGCCGCTGTTTACCCAAATTGTAAATTACGCATTGGATTTGATCGCGGTTTAACGCGACGGTCTGCAGAAAGGAAGGGCATAGAGATGGGACTGTTGAAAAAAGCCGGAAGTCTGTTTTTGATCATCATATTATTTTGGGCTGTATCGGTTGTTCCTGTGTATGCCGAAGAAGCGGAGGCGATTGACCGTCAACAGATCATGAAAGAACAATTGGAAATCAGCGGGGCAGAGGAATTATACGATCATATTCCGGATGAAGCGGGATACATTCTAAGCAAAAACGGAATCGACGGAATCGATCCGGATAGCCTGATCGGGCTTTCGGTCGGAGATTTCTTTCAGACTTTATGGAATATGGTAAAGTCGGAGATTCAGCTTCCGCTACGCATTTTGATTACCATGCTTGCGGTGGTGATGCTATGCAGCCTGTTTCGTGCTTTTCAGGCAACCATCGCGGAAAAAAGCTATACCAATGCTTTTACGGTGGTCTCGGTTTTAACGGTCTGTGCGGTGATGATGTCTCCGGTAGTGGACTGCATCACCCGCGCGTCAGAAGCGATCAGAGAGTGCAGTAATTTTATTGTCAGCTTTATTCCGGTTTTTTCGGGTATTGTAGCGGCAAGCGGTAAACCGATTGCTGCCGCGGGATATACTTCGGTACTGTTTGGTACCGTTCAAATTATCGCCCGGATCGCCGCCGATTTTTTAGTGCCCCTGCTCGGCATCTATCTGGCCTTTTGCATGGCAGGATCCATTAATGACAGCATTAACATTTCGGGTATCACTGCTACTGTCCGAAACATCGTGATATGGACACTGGGCTTTTTGCTGACCGTTTTTGTCGGGCTGTTAACGTTGAAAGGTTTGGTGGCAGGGTCGGCAGATACTGTCGCCACCAAAACTACCAAGTTTTTATTAGGGAGCTTTGTTCCGGTGGTGGGCGGAGCGCTCAGCGAGGCGTATAATTCGGTACAGGGATGTATGGGACTGATTCGGTCTACAGTCGGTTCATTCGGGATCATTGTTTGTTTTCTGACCTTTGTGCCGATTTTGCTGACGATCTTGTTGCTGATGGGCGCCCTTCATTTGTCCGCCGGCATTTCGGAACTGATGTCGGTGGACAAAGTCGGCAATATCCTGAAAGCAGGTGCTTCCGCACTTTCTTTGATTTTCGGTATTATCCTAATGTTTGCGCTGCTGCTGATTATATCGGTCACTATTTTGCTGCTGATCAGTACAGGATGAGCAGGTTGTCGAGAAACTGGCAAGAAAGGAATGATTGCGATTATGGCTGAGATCAAACAATGGGCGGTAAATATTTGCATTACGCTGGTGGCGACTGCCATGTTTTCCATGCTCGTCCCGAACGGAAGCATGGAAAAGGTTTTGAAATTTACAATCAGTATCTTTTTTGTTAGTTGCCTGTTGACTCCTTTTTTGATTGGCCTACCGCAAATGGATTGGGAAGAACAGACAACCTATCAGGCGGATTATGCCGATCTCACCGGTAAAATCAACGAACAGCTGATCAAGCAAAGTGAAATGAGTGTATGCCGCGTGGTCAAGAGCATTTTAGAAGATGAAAAAATATCGTATGAAAAAATATCGGCAGACGTTAATATATCGTCGGACAACAGCATATTTATTAGTAAGATTTATATTGAACTGCCGGTAAAGGAAACGAAAAATATTCAAAAGGTGCGGCAGCTTGTGCAGGAAGAATGTCAAATTGAAACTCAGGTCGTTCTGTCCTCATAACACACAGATTTGACTGCGGAATAATAGGGGATTCGCATTGCGGAATTTAAAAAGATACCGGAAAGGGATGTCGCTCAAATGAAAGAAAAAATACAAAAGCTGTTTCAATCGGATAAGAAAATCAAAATTATCTTCATCATCGGGATGCTCGGAATCGTCCTGATCTTTGTTTCCTCGTTGTTTTCGCCAGGGAAAAAAGAGCAGACCGTAAAGACGGATACCTTTGATTCCGAGCAATATATTGCCAAGCTGGAGGAACGGGTGCTTGATATGGTGACCGGAATCAGCGGTGTGGGATCCGCCAAAGTGATGATCACGTTGGAAAGCACTACGGAATATGTCTATGAAAACGAACGGAAAGAAAATATAGATACCACCAAAGATTATGTGGACGGGGAGACCAAAAAAGAACAGGAAAAAAATAATTATGAGCAGAATGTGATTCTGGTGCAGGGATCAAACGGAAACAGAGAGGCATTGTTAAAAACTACCATCGAGCCGAAGGTGAAAGGGGTCGTGATCGTGTGTCAGGGGGGTGAAAATATCGAGGTGGAGAAAAGGGTGATAGACGCAGTTACAACAGCTTTAGATATTTCCTCCAACAAGATTTGCGTCGCAAAGCTGTCCGATCCCTGATTGTATGCCATATATGATACATACGGGGCAAATAAACATCGCTTTTGTGCTTAAAACCTGATCCGTTGGTCATGACATGATGGCGGACGCTGCATGAAAGTTTTTTCAGAAAGGAATGGTTATCATTATGAAAAAAATTAATATGATTGTCGGGAAAAAACAGATCGTCCTTGCCGCTTTGGTGGTGATTCTCGGAGTAGCCGTTTATTTGAACTGGGAATTTGCCAAAAATGACGGACAATTTGATATTACCACCGGAACGACCTCGAATAAGAATTACGGAGACGCCGCGTTAGTTAATCGGACGGACGATTATTTTACACAAGCACATTTGGATAAACAGAAAACCCGTGACGCTGCTGTGGAAACCTTTGCCAAACAAATCAAAGATGACAGCCTCTCGGCGGCAGAACTGAAAGCTGCCAAAGAAGACTCCGCCGCATTAAACGCACAGATCAAAGCGGAAGCCAATATTGAAACCAGAGTCAAAGAAAAAGGATTTGCAGATTGTCTTGCTTACCTTGATGATGATAAGGCAAGGCTGATCATTAAAACTGATGGCTTAAAAGCAGAAGAAGTGGCGCAAATCAAAGATATCATTTTAGATGAAGTAGAGGTCTTGAATGAGAATATCTCGATTGTAGAAAAAAAATAAGGTTCCGTGTTTTTGTCAAACCATGTCAGTTTATACAATGCTGGCATGGTTTTCTTGTTTGTAATGGCACTTTTCCGGCATCAGTGTAAAATATATAACCGAAATTCTCAAGAAACCATGAATAATTATACAAATATTTTGACAGCTATTCCCATAAGCAAAATTTTGTGTTATAATAAAAAGCACCGCAGATGCAAATGCATCTGCCAGCCGCAGGAATGCGGCTGAGACGGCGCAAAGCGCCGGCGCTTTTATATTGCAACAGCAAATTGTGCTGCATAGCAGCACTGCCGCTTTGCGGCAATCATCAAAACCTTGTTTTGATGAATTTGTGTTATAATAACCTTGGAACGTGACCGAAATCAAAGATTTCGAACGTTCTCAAGAACATTGTTATGCCGCTCCACTTCGTTACGCGAGATGTTTGCATAATAATAACCTTGGAATACACGAAATCGAAGATTTCTAGTATTCTCAAGAACATTGAAACACTGCTCGCTTCGCTGCGCCAGTGGTATGTGTTATAATAAAAAGCAAAGCAGATGCAAATGCATCTGCCAGCCGCAGGAATGCGGCTGAGACGGCGAAAAGCGCCGGCGCTTTTCTATTGCAGAGGTTTGCGTTTAAGAACGTTGTGATATTTTAATTTATCAAATGAATGGATGATGGAGGTGCCATTATGGAACAAAACCGTCCGGTCGCTACCGGCAATTTAAAGATTTCCGAAGAGGTCGTTTCTACAATCGCCAAGCAGGTGATTTCGGAAACCGAGGGGGTATACAGTCTTGCTCCTCAACCGGTGTCCTTAAAAGATACCGTGCTGAAAGCGGGAATACAGAAGCCGGTCAAGATCACGCTCAACAGCGATGTTGCAGTGATTGACATCGGTGTGATTTTGAAAATGGGGTATAAAGTCAAGGACATTGCCGAAAAAATTCAAAATGACATTAAAGAAGAAGTACAAAACATGACCGGTATTACCGTTTCCGCTGTGAATATTTATGTAGCGGATGCAACCAATAAAAGTAAGTAGTGCCTGCCTTACACCGAAGGGTGTAAGGCTTATGGCTTGTTTAGAAGGTTTATTGACAGATAACAATTGGATTTTGAAAAGAACTGCCGAAGCAGCGGGTAAATGATATCGCAGGAATATATCGTTTCGTGTCTGTAACGGCATCCACGAAGCAAATGAAAAAAAGAAACGGAGCTTATTATGACACGTCACGAAACACGGGAATCTGCCTTTATGCTGGTTTTTGAACGCGCATTGACCGGAGAAGATATCAGCGAAATTTTAGAAGCCGCTTCCGAAACCGATGCGGTGAAGCTGAACGATACAGTGGCAGCGATCTTTAAAGGGGTAGAGGAAAACAGGCAGCAGATCGACGCTTGCATTGCCAAACACCTTAAAAATTGGACGATCGACCGGATCACGAAGGTATCTTTGGCATCCATGCGGGTAGCGGTCTACGAGATTTTATTTGATGATTCGCTGGATGCGGATATTTCAGTCAGTGAAGCTGTAAAAATATGCGAAAAATATACAACCAAAGAGGATACGTCGTTTGTGAACGGCGTTCTGGGCTCGTTGGTGCGTCAGCTAAACGCTGATCAATCCGGAAAGAGTAATTAGAATGAGGCGGCAGTTTTCATGAGTGTATTTCTGGGAATTGATACCAGTAATTATACGACTTCGGCAGCTTTGTATGACACCGACGACAATCGGATCGTGATGGAAAAGCAATTGCTTCCGGTCAAATCGGGCGAGCTGGGGCTAAAGCAGTCGGATGCCGTGTTTCAGCATGTGAAACAATTACCGCAGTTGCTGGATCGGCTGTTTGAAAGATATCCAACTTCCGTTGCGGGAATCGGCGTATCGGTGACACCGCGGCGGATAGAGGGCTCTTATATGCCCTGCTTTTTGGTCGGCAATGCGGTAGCTTCTTCGCTTGCTTCGGTATTGTCAGTGCCGAAGTATGAGTTTTCCCATCAGGAGGGGCATATCATGGCGGCGCTGTATGCAGCCGGCCATTTGGAGCTTTTGCAGGATGAATTTTATGCTTTTCACCTGTCAGGCGGTACGACCGAATGTTTATCGGTGAAATATCAACAAAGCCGTTTTGAGGTGCGTCTTCTCGCTTCTTCCTTGGATTTAAAAGCGGGACAGGCAGTTGACCGAGTCGGCGTCATGCTGGGATTGCCTTTTCCCGCCGGAAAGTATCTGGATGAGATGGCATGTCGGTGTACCGATCCGGTATCGGTACATCCTTGTATGAAAGGACTCAATTGTTCGTTGTCCGGCGTGGAAAATCAATGCCGACGTATGTTGGAACAGGGAGCCCCCAAGGAACGGATCGCCCGATATTGTATTGAATATATTCATGAAACGGTTGCTTGCATGACCGCGGGAATCTTTGCGGAATACGGCGTAAAACCGGTGATCTATGCCGGCGGTGTGATGTCCAATTCGATCATTCAGAAAAAGATCGGCGCAAGGTTCGGCGGATATTTTGCTTCACCGGAGTTTTCGTCGGATAACAGTGCCGGAATTGCTGTTTTGGCATCTATGATAAGATGATCTTTATACCTGCGGCTTGATCCTGTGAAACCGCAGATAAACGCAGAAAGGATTGGTTTTCATTGTGGAAAATGTGATTACGGTATCACAATTAAATCGATATATTAAAGCGGTCCTTTCGGCAGACGGCAATTTAAAGGGAATTTGTCTGAAAGGGGAAATTTCCAACTTTACCGATCACAAAAAAACGGGACATTTTTATTTTACGCTCAAGGATAGCAGTTCGTCGATTCGCGCCATTATGTTTACCGGATATGCTTCTAAGGTAAAGTTTACTCCCGAAAACGGCATGAATGTGGTAGTTTCCGGAAATGTGCAGGTCTTTGAGCGTGACGGAACTTATCAGATCTATTGTGAAACAATGGAGCCGGATGGAATCGGCGCACTTTATCTGGCATTTGAGCAGCTAAAAGAAAAGCTTGCCAAAGAGGGCTTGTTTGCACCGGAACATAAAAAGCCGCTGCCGGCCATGCCGATGAAGATCGGCGTGTTGACCGCAAAAACCGGCGCCGCTTTACAGGATATTATCAATATTTTGAGCCGTCGGTATCCGCTGGCGACTTTGGTTTTAGTGCCAACCTTAGTACAGGGGGAGAACGCGCCGAAAAGTATTATCCATTCTCTCCAATTGGTGCAGCAGCGTGATGATATCGACGTCCTGATATTAGGTCGAGGCGGTGGCTCTATCGAGGATCTGTGGGCGTTTAACGACGAGGAAGTGGCTCGGGAAATTTATCACTGCACCATTCCGGTTATTTCGGCGGTCGGACATGAGATCGATTATACGATTGCTGATTTCGTCGCAGATATGCGGGCACCGACTCCGTCTGCGGCGGCTGAACTGGTAGCGCCGGATTGCAGTGTGGTTTGGCAGCAGATCGAAGGTACTGAAAACCTGTTGCAGCGATATACCGTAAATCAGTTGCAAAATAAATTTAATCAATTAAAGAGCGTGGTTGACCGTCTGAAATTGATGTCTCCCTCTTTGTCCATCGCCAATAACCGAAATACCTTGGAACACTTGAGTAAACGTTTGGACGCGGCTTTTTCCACGTCGATAGAAGAAAAGGATAAGCGGCTGCTCAAATCAGTGGAGGTCTTGGAAGCACTCAGCCCGCTCAAAGTATTGACGAGGGGATATTCTATCACTTTCGCAGAGGACAAAATTGTAACCACCGTGGAAAATATCAGCAGCGGAATGACGGTGACCACCAGGCTGAAAGACGGAGAGTTTCACAGCACGGTGATTTAGACACCTTTTTATCAAATCTCCCCGATGTCGGGAGAAAGGAATGACCGTAAAAATGGAAAGCATCACATTTGAAACCGCAATTGCGGAGCTTGAAAAGATCGTGGAAGAAATGGAAAAAGGAAATCTTCCGCTGGAACGCGCATTGCAGCTCTATGAACAAGGCGTAAAGTACACAGCGTTTTGCAAAAAGGAGCTGTCACAGGCACAGTTAAAGCTGGAGGAATTGACGGCGTCCAAAAAAGAGGAAAAAGCCGAAGCATAATTGCTTTGTGATTTTGATGAAGCAATGTCCGAACCAAGAAAACTACAAATTCTCGCATTTTCTTGATTTGTACAGTAGGGCATTATTTTACAGAAAGGATGTTTTTCGCTCTTGGACGAGCGGAAAAACGGATTGTATCGTGGATTTTGAAACCAGACTGCAAAACTATATCTCAATGATAGAAGAATATTTAGATCGTTGTTTGTCGGTTCCTGCCGGAAAACAGCAAATCGTTGCCGATGCAATGGCATACAGCGTCGATGCCGGAGGCAAACGAATCCGTCCGGTGCTGACTTTGGAATTTTGCCGGATCTGCGGAGGAAAGCCGGAAGTCGCGCTGCCATTTGCCGCCGCTGTGGAAATGATCCACAGCTATTCGCTGATACATGATGATCTCCCCTGCATGGATAACGATGATTTCCGAAGAGGAAAACCTTCTTGTCATAAAGCATATGGGGAAGCCAACGCGCTGCTTGCCGGAGACGGATTGCTGACAGCGGCGTTTTACACGCTGACGCAGGCAAAAGTGCCGCCGGAACAGATCGTGGAAGCAACGGCAGTGCTCTCTGATTATGCCGGAATCATGGGGATGATCGGCGGTCAGGTGATCGATTTGCAAAGCGAAGGGCAGACTATCGACGAGGATACGCTCAATGCGACATACGATTTGAAAACGGCGGCTCTGCTGAAGGCTGCCTGCGAATTGGGTTGTATTGCGGCATCTGCCGACCCTGCCAAACGTCAGAAGGCACGGGAATATGCGAAAAATCTTGGCTTTGCTTTTCAGATCGTAGATGATATTTTGGATGTTGAGGGAGATGCGCAAAAGCTAGGCAAGCCGACAGGAAGCGACGCTGATAATGATAAAAGAACTTATATTGCTTTGTTCGGTATGGAGCAGGCAAAAAAACGGGCTGCAGAATACAGCGAGGCAGCGATCGCCTGTCTGGGCGAGTTTGATGACAACGGTTTTTTGAATGAACTGACTCATCGGCTGGCGGTTCGCAATCACTGACCGGTGCAAAAATATAAGACATTGATATAGGCGTTAAGACAAAATAGAAAGGCTTTTATCGGAGGACAGTATGGGAAAAATTATGGAGTTGCTGCATAATTATGTATTAAATGTTGCAATTGTTTCATGGGTTTCGGCTCAGGTATTAAAAACATTGCTGTACTTGGTCGTCAGAAAAGAGTTTGAACCGGAACGTTTGGTCGGTGCAGGCGGAATGCCGAGCGCACATTCGGCTACGGTTTGCGGTTTGATGATCGCAATTTCCCGACAAAGCGGTTTTGCATCGCCGGAATTTGCGATTGCATTTGTGCTTGCTGCTGTGGTGATGTATGATGCGATGGGCGTGCGAAGAGCTGCCGGTGAGCAGGCAAAGGTACTTAACAAAATGATTGAAAAACATTCGGAAGATGAAAATAATGATTTTGATCAACAGGCTGAATTGAAAGAATATTTGGGACATACACCGCTTCAGGTATTGGCGGGGAGTTTGCTGGGCATTCTGGTTGCAGTGATTTTACCGATGTAGCTTGCTTTAGCAGGAGAGTTCAGAAAAAGGAGATATGCAGACGCAGTATCGTTTGCCTATTCGGTCGATAAAGCAAAGGATATGTTACGCTGCGAAATCATGGATACGATTTTAGAAACTATCAATGGTCCAGAGGACGTTAAAAAACTGACAATTGAACAGATGGAACAATTGTGTGAAGAAATACGTGCATTTTTGGTGAAATCCGTTTCGGTGACCGGCGGGCATCTGGCGTCTAATCTGGGAACGGTCGAATTGACGGTTGCGCTCCACAAAATATTTGATTTGCCCAATGATAAGATCATCTGGGACGTCGGCCATCAAAGTTATACGCATAAGCTGTTGACAGGACGCCGGGAACAATTTCACACCTTGCGCAAGAAAGACGGCTTATCGGGCTTCCCGAGACCGAAAGAAAGCGTTTATGACACTTTTATGGCCGGACACAGCAGTACCTCGATTTCGGCCGCTATCGGCATCTGTGCCGCCAATCGCTTGGAGCATAAAAACGACCATGTGATCGCCGTGATCGGCGACGGTGCTTTTACAGGCGGCATGGCATATGAGGCGCTCAACAATGCCGGAAAGAATATTGATAACTTAATCGTAATATTAAATCATAATGAAATGTCGATTTCCAAAAATGTCGGCGGCTTTGCACGATATTTGGCGTCTATTCGCTCCAGACCTCGCTATTTTAAGATGAAAAAGCGGGTGGAAAAGGTTCTGGATCATATTCCGCTGGTAGGTAAACGGCTGAAAATGACCATGCAGTCCTCAAAATCGATGCTCAAAAATATGCTGTATCACAGTACGTTTTTTGAGGATTTCGGATTTGTTTATCTCGGACCGGTCGACGGGCACGATATGCCGAAGCTGCTTAATACGTTGGAAGGAGCCAAAAATTATCACAAGCCGGTCATTATTCATCTGTATACAGTAAAGGGGAAGGGTTATTCCTTTGCGGAGCATAATCCGGGCGCCTTTCACGGTATTTCTCAATTTGATGTGGACACGGGATTGCCCTGCAGTATTCAGGAAACCTGTTATTCTCAGGTTGCCGGTCAGGTGCTGAACGAGCTTGCGGAGAGCAATGAAAAAATTTGCGCGGTAACCGCGGCCATGAAATACGGCACCGGATTGCAGGATTTTGCACATGCGCACCGGGATCGGTTTTATGATGTCGGAATCGCCGAGCAGCATGCGGTTACCTTTTGCGCGGGACTTGCCAGCAGAGGATTCATTCCGGTGTTTGCCGTCTATTCTTCTTTTTTGCAAAGAGCTTACGACCAAGTGATCCATGATGCGGCGATCGAGAAACAGCATATCGTTTTGGCGGTAGACCGCGCCGGCATCGTAGGCGAAGACGGCGAAACCCATCAGGGCATTTTCGATGTGTCTTTTCTGACGTCTATTCCGGGAGTGACCTTGTATTCGCCTTGTGGATTTGAAGAATTGGAATGTTGTTTAAAACGCGCAGTGAATCAGGATACCGGTGTGGTTGCGGTACGGTATCCGCGCGGCACGCAGAACAAAGAAATCCATTGGCCGGCGGGGTTTCGGGATCATCTGCGGTTAGGATCGGGCAGCGATGTTTTGCTGGTCAGTTACGGACGCCTGTCAGAACAGGTCTATCTGGCAAGAGAAGCCTTGCGTGCCGAGCAGATTCATGTTGATCTGTTAAAATTGACGCAGTTGTCTCCCATGTCGGAAGATGTGCCTGAAATTTGCAAGCAATATTCTACGGTGCTTTTCTATGAGGAAGGAATCAAAAACGGAGGCATCGGACAGCAACTGCTCTTATTGCTTCATGAGCAGGGCTTTCGCGGAGCCTTTCATCTTCGCGCGATCGAGGATTTCGTTCCGCAGGCAACGGTAAGCGAGTCACTGGCGGATTTGAAATTGGATGCCGCTTCGATGATATCGGATGCAAAGGCGTTGCTGGCTGACAAGAAATGATAAGAAATGATGTGAAGAGATTGGTAGAGAAAGTGCGGCTGGATGCCGCGGTGGTGGAAAAAGGACTGGCAGAAAGCCGTGAAAAAGCAAAAGCGCTGATTATGGCGGGTAGCGTGCTGGTGGACGGAGAAAAGTGTGATAAGGCGGGCACCTTCATTAAGCCGGACAGTGTGATCGAAATAAAAGGAAACACTTTAAGATATGTCAGCCGCGGCGGTTTGAAGCTGGAAAAAGCAATCCAAAAGCATCATTTTGATTTGACCGGTAAGATTTGTATCGATATCGGTGCGTCCAGCGGCGGATTTACCGATTGTATGCTGCAAAACGGAGCAAGTAAGGTGTATGCGGTCGATGTCGGATATGGGCAATTGGCATGGAGTCTGCGCACTGATCCGCGCGTGGTGAATATGGAACGCACCAATATTCGCTATGTCACTGAGGAACAGATTCCTGAACCGCTTGATTTCGGTTCGGTTGATGTATCGTTTATCTCTTTGACGTTGGTTTTGCCGGTGCTGCATCGGTTGCTAAAACAAGACGGAGAAGCGCTTTGCCTGGTCAAGCCGCAGTTCGAGGCGGGAAAAGGCAAGGTGGGAAAAAAAGGAGTCGTCCGGGAGCCGGAAATTCATTGCGAGGTTTTGGAAAAAATATTGCATTTTTGCAATCAAAACGGATTTTTGGTTTTGGATATGGATTATTCTCCGATCAAAGGTCCGGAGGGCAATATCGAGTATTTGTTTTACATGAAAAAAAGTGATGAGATGACTTTGTTGAACGAACAGGATATCAAGCGTTTGGTTGCCGAATCTCATCAGTGCTTGGACAGCAAGTGATAAACTGTTTTACAAAAGGAATGATGGAACGAATGAAAGTCTTTATAATGCCGAATCTCAGTCGTAAAACGGCTTATCCCTGCACGGTCGATACGATTCATCGTTTACAAGGGCTGCAAATCGAGGTTTTGCTTGATTGGAAGCATCGTTCTTCGTTTGCGGAATTGAAAGATATCAATTATCGGGACGGCGATGAGGCGCTGGAAGAATGTGATTTGGTCATAGCTATCGGCGGGGACGGAACCATCATGCACAGCGCGAAGCATGCTATGCAGAAAAATAAGCCTGTTTTCGGCATTAATGCGGGAAGATTAGGCTTTTTGGCCAGTTTAGAAACAGATGAATTGGATCATCTGGAGGATTTGATTACCGGAAATTATTCGATTGACCGTCGGATGATGCTGAAAGTAACGCATCATACCAAAAACGGAGCGGATACTTTTTTTGCACTCAACGATGCGGTGATCGCAAAAGGAGCGCTTGCCAAAATTGTTGACCTGGCAGTTTACTGCGACGATCAGAAGATCATCTCGCATCGGGCGGACGGTATTATTTTTTCAACCCCTACCGGATCGACTGCTTATTCGTTGGCTGCCGGCGGTCCGGTGATCGATCCAAAGATCGATTGCATCTCCATGACGCCGATTTGTTCGCATTCTTTGATGGGACGTTCGATCATTTTTTCAGACGATAAGGTATTGGAAGCGTCTGCTAACATTGATGAGGAACATGAGGCATACCTGAGCGTTGACGGAGAAAGCGACGTCAAATTATCCAAGGGAGATACGGTTACGATCGAAAAAAGCGAGATTTTCATTCATTTTGTTAAATTCACGGATAAGCCGTTCTACGAAATCCTGAACGAAAAAATATTGGAGAAAATGTGTGATTAAGCGACTGTTTTGTCTGCTTGAGAGAAGGAGATTTTTTCATGAAAAGCAAACGCCATCAAAAAATTATCGAATTAATCACAGCCGAGGATATCAATACGCAGGAGGGAATCCTAAAAGGACTGCGGGAAAGTGGGTTTGATGTTACACAGGCGACGGTATCCCGTGACATCAAAGAGCTGCAATTAATCAAAACGCTTTCCTCTGACGGCAAGTATAAGTATACCATGTCCCAAAAAAGCGGATTACATGATTTTTCCGATAAATATTTTTCTATCTTATCTGAAGCGGTAATTAGCATGGAAGCCGCAGGTAATATGGTCGTGATCAAGTGCCATGTCGGTATGGCTCAGGCGGCTTGTGCCTGTCTGGACAAAACCGATTGGAGCGGGGTAGTCGGCACGTTGGCTGGCGATGATACAATTTTTGCGGTTATTAAGACCGAAAAAGACGCAAAGAATTTTGTAAAAGATTTGAGCAAGTATATCCAAATCGGTTAACGAACATCTTGACAGATGGATTTTTCCGGTTTTATGTTCAGATAGAGTGTGGTGAGTAAGATGCTGTCAGAGTTATACATTAAAAATCTAGCGGTTATTGAAAAGACAAATATTTGCTTTGAAGCAGGTTTAAACGTTTTTACGGGCGAAACCGGCGCTGGAAAATCTATCGTAATCGATGCTATTAATGCGATTTTGGGACAGCGAACTTCAAAAGATATCGTCCGTACCGGAGAGGATAAGGCGGTCATTAATGCGGTATTTACCGAATTAAACGCGGATGCATTAAAAGCGTTGGAAGATTACGGTTATGAGGCAGAGGACGGCGTGCTGATGATCCAGCGTGAAATTTCTGCTGACGGAAAAAGCAGTGCCCGTATCTGCGGCAGTCCGGTCACGGCTTCGGTTTTGAGAGAAATCGGCAGTCATTTAATCAATATCCACGGGCAGCACGATAATCAAGTATTGCTGCAGCCGGAAAAGCATTTGGATATTTTGGATGCTTTTGGTTCGGTGGAGGCGGAAAAAGAAGCTTATTATGCAAGCTATCGCAAATTAGTACAGCTTAAGAAAGAAATCGCTCAGATCGATACCGATGAAAGCGAAAAGGAACGGAAAATGGATCTGTTGCGGTATCAGATTCAGGAGATTCAGAGTGCGGCGCTGCAACCCGGGGAAGAAGAGACGCTGGAAAATGATAAAAAGGCGCTTTTGAACTACTCCAATATATTGGAAAATCTCCAGACCGCATATGCCGCTTTGTTTGGAAACGATGATATGATCGGTGCTGTAGACGGCGTGTCCGAAGCGGCGGATGCTTTGTCTGAAGCGGCGGAATATGACAGCAATATCGGTGAACTGAGTGAGAAAATGACAGATCTGTCTTATCAGCTCAGTGATGCCGCGCAGGAAGTCAGCCGCCTTTTGCAGAATATGGAATATGATCCGCGGCAGTTGGACGAGATCGAAGAACGACTTGATCTGCTGTTTAAATTAAAGCGGAAATACGGCGACAGTATTGAAAAAATACAGGAATATTTGGTAACCGCGCAGAAAGAGCTTGAGGGAATTGAATTGTCGGATGAGCGCTTAACGGAACTGAAGGAACGGGAACAGCAGGAATTACGGCATGCACGTGAATTGGCGGAACGTTTAAGTGTGAAACGGCGGGAAGCGGCAGATCGGTTGGTCGCTCAGATTACCTCTGAGCTTCAATTTCTGGATATGCCTAATGTGAAATTAACGGTTGATTTTCAGAAAACCCCGTTAAGAGCGCATGGAAAAGATGAAGTGGAATTTTTTATTTCCACCAATCCCGGAGAGCCGCCGAAACCGATTTCGAAAATTGCGTCGGGCGGTGAATTGTCACGTATTATGCTTGCGATTAAAAACGCTTTGGCGGATAAAGATAATGTGCCTACACTGATCTTTGATGAAGTCGACACCGGTATCAGCGGCAGAGCGGCCCAAAAAGTGGGATTAAAGCTGAAAAGCGTAGCGAAGAATAGACAGGTGGTTTGTGTGACCCATCTGGCTCAGATTGCCGCTTTAGGAGATCATCATTTCTTGATCCGGAAAGATTTTACCGAAGATAAGACTTATACGAATGTGCATAAGTTGGATTTTGAGGGACGCAAACAGGAGATCGCACGAATTATCGGTACAGATCAGATTACAGACCTAACTTTGAAAAATGCCGAAGAAATGCTTTTGCAAGGAAATCATTGATGCTATGCGGTTTTCATCACGCGATGTTCACATTGAAATGATATCATAAATAAAAATCGAATTTTGGCGATAGTGTCTGCATGGGTGGAAAATGTTAGCTTTTGAGTGAATTTTCATGCGAAGATAACTTTTGGATACTTGTGCGGACACTATCTGAGTTCTGTTTGATTTTTTTCATTCCATGGAATGATCAATCAGAGTTAATTTCATAAGGGAGAGTATTGGAATGGATCGACTGAGAGAATATCAGCTGCGGTTACTGTCGATGTTACAACAATTTGATTCGTTTGCAAAAAAAAATGAGATACCTTATTTTCTTTTGGGAGGAAATGTACTCGGCGCAGTGCGTCATAAGGGCTTCATTCCGTGGGATGACGATGTAGATATCGGCTTGTATCAGGATGATTATGAGAAGATGGCAAAGCTCATCAATGAACAAATGGATTCGTCTTTTATTTTTTATAACGAGGGCGAAAATCCGTTCCCCGATGCGCCGATCGGAAAGCTATATGATATTTCGGATCCGGACGAGGATCTGCGGCAAGTACCGTCCTTTGATGTTTTTCTGTTGCAGAATATCCCGGATGGCAAATGGGCAAGAAAAATTTATAAAATACAAGCGACCGCATATCATCTGCTTGTGTTGGATCGTCCTGCCGAAAATCGCGGAAAGGCGGCATATCTGTTGTCCAAAGCAATACTGACCGTTCTGCCGAAAAAGACAAAAAAGTGGCTGAAACAGAAAACGGGAGCAGTGGTGCGTAAGAAACGGGATACCGGAGAAATTACAACCGTATACGGCGCACATGGGTTTGACTGCGAAACAATGCCGAAAGAATACTTCGGTGAACCGGTAATGATGGAATTTGAAGGACAGCTCTTTCCGATTCCGCAGCAATATGATCGGTATTTGACCAAGATGTATGGCGATTATATGCAATTGCCGCCCGAAAAAGACCGTAAGCCTGCCCACAAAGAATTGTGAAAACGGGCAGGGCAAATATTACATAAAAATAAGTTGGGAAGCTGAGTATGAATAAAGCCAAAAAATTGATATCTATTCTATTAAGTCTTGATTTGTTACAATATGCCTTCTTTGTTGTTGTCACTGTACGTTTGTTTATGTCGTTACAGCCGACCAGTACCAATGTGGTGTATTGTTTCAGCGTATATGCTTTTATTGTGCTGATTTATCAGTTTTGGAAGAATCCGACTCGTTTAAAAGGAAATAAAAATTTGTTGTTGATGTTGTTTATGTTCTTTTATGCAGTAACTATTTTATTAAACGCAAAATATAATTTTACTTCCAATCTGTTTTTGTGGTTGTTTGCTTTTGCGTCTGCTTTTTTGTATTTTCCGATTGATCGAACCACTGCGCCCGAAAAGGTAAAGAAAAAATTGCTTGGTTATTCAGTGATCTATACCGGTATCATCTTCGTTTATAATTTGATTTCGATCGGTATGTTGCTTTGCTCATACGGCGTCAACTATTATCTTTATAATTACCAGGGCGTGCGGATGCGGTATCGCATCGGGTTTATCAACAAACGACTCTGGGGCGTATATACCAGTCCGAACGTCGGAGCGATGGCTTCTTGGATCGCGGTGTTTTTCAGTATCTTGATTTTATATTTTGCTTTTAAGCATGCTTATAAACGGCGTAAACTGGTCGCTGTTTTGTGCGGATTGAGCATTGTGGCGGCAATGATTTATATCAGTTTTTCCGATTCGCGGGGACAGATGTTAAACGCAAAGCTGTTGCTGCTTGTGTTGCCGATCATCTTTTTTCGCAATATACAGTCCTTTTTTCAAAAGAGATTTCGCCATTATCGGATGGGAGTGCATATTGTAGTTTGCGCATTGCTGTCGGTTGTCATGATGAATTTGGTTACCCCGGTTATATATGGAATCAGAACGGCGGTTGCCCCGGCTGTCTATTATTTGAATCTGGATCAATACGGTCAGGAAGCGGGCAGCGGGAAATCTTTTGTCGAAATTATCGGCATCGGGCGCGGCGTTGATGAGGAATTGGGCGGCGATAATACAAACGGACGAATTACTATCTGGATTGATGCGTTAAAAGCATGGACGCATAAACCGATTTTCGGATTGTCTAAAGAAAATGTCTATCGTGAGGTGACGAAGTTCAATCCGAATGCTCATACCGGTTTGGTATCCCATTGCCATAACGCTTATATCGATGTACTGGTCGATACGGGATTAGTCGGATTTTTCCTATTTGCGGCGTTGGTTTTGCTGTGTGGATTACCAATGCTCAAATATATTTTCGCCAAAAAGAGAAGTCCCGATGACGTTATCATCAAACTGCTGATTACCATATTTGCCATGCTGATGATCTCCGGCTTTTACGAAACCTTTGTCTTGTTTAATTTACAGGCATTTACTTTAGTACTGTTCTCGGTAATGGGATTTTTAAATTACCTGCTGTTTCAGTATCAGCGTCCGCAGAAACAGGATCGAGTATTGATCTTTCTAATGGGAAGCTACAAACTGATGACAGCTTTAACAGTCAAAAAGCAATTTTATGCTGATCGGCCGGTGGACTTGGTATTGACCTCGGAATGTCATACCGATGAGCAGGAATTGGCGCGCATGAAAAACTGCGGTGCATTTGATGAAATCATTGTGATACCGTCTTATCCCCGTCCGAATCGAATACAAAAGCTGAAAAAGTGGCTCGATTTCAGAACATTGAAGCAACACATCCGGTATTATAACTGTTACGGTGATTATTTGTATGTTGCAGATTGTGATCCGCTGTTGTATGATTTGCTGAAATATGAGAATCCGCAGCTGAAAGCTTATTGGCTGGATGACGGAACCGGCTCATATTGCCGTCCTCATTGTAATCTGAGCTTAAAACGCAGGCTGTTATATTCTGCTTTGCGGTATTACTATTTGCAGCATATTGATGGCGTCTATTTGTTTGCGCCCCGGATGGATATACTGGAACGGGATTATCCGCGGATCGCGTTGAACAATCCGAGCCATGATAAGCAGCTTTTGGATACGGCAGAGCAGGTTTGGGGCAGTTCGTTAGGTCAGAAGATCGATCAGCCGGTTATTTACTTTGATCAGCCGAGAAATGCAAAGAAGAAAGAAAATGACTGCTATGATCCTGCCATAGAACGCAGAGAAACCGAGCTGCTGGAGATGATCATTCAAACCGTCGGGGCTAGCAAGCTGGCATATAAGTTGCATCCGCGCACCGATGTGGCGGCAGTTCCGGATGGAATTTATCAAGTTCCGCGCGATTTGTTCTGGGAGCAGTATTGCAGTAGGGCAGACCTTTCGGATAAAATTTTAATATCGGTTGATTCTTCGGCATTGATGACACCCAAGATGATATTTGATAAAGAGCCGTATATTGTTGCATTGTATCGTTTGTTTGACGATAAGACGATCAATCGCACGGAAATTGACGCCTTGTTCCGCAAACTCCAAGCTTTGTGCGCGCCGGGTAAAGTGTTGATTCCGGAGTCTGTCGATGAACTGAAAAATATTTTGCGCAGCTTGACTGAAAACATGGAAAATAATAGTTGACAAGCTGTAAATAGTCTGTTATAATTTATGAGATATCCTTGCTCTATACGTTAGATATAGGGCCGAAAGACCAGAAGGAGGTGCTTTATAATGGCAAAAGTAAGCGCTAATTATGAATCTGTTGTCGTCATCAGTACAACTCTTGGCGAAGACGGTATCAAGGCAATGGTGGAGAAAATCACCAATTTGATTTCTCAGAACGGTACGTTGGATTCTGTAAACGAGTGGGGCAAACGCAGACTTGCTTACCCGATCAACGACGAGACCGAAGGCTACTATGTATTGTTTAACTTTACATCTGTTCCTTCTTTCCCGGCAGAGTTAGACCGTATCTACAAAATCACCGAAGGCTTGTTGCGTAGCTTGATTGTTGCAAAAGACTAATTTAGGAGGGATTTGCAATGTTAAACAGAGCGATTCTGATGGGACGTTTGACCAGAGATCCTGAGTTAAGACAGACCCCTAATAATGTTCCAGTAGCAACATTTTCATTGGCAGTCGATCGGAATTATCAGGCGGATAAAAACAATAAACAAACTGATTTTATCAACATTGTTGCTTGGCGGCATACTGCTGAGTTTGTCAGCAAGTATTTTACCAAGGGACAGTTGGTGGCGGTAGAGGGCTCGATCCAAACCCGCAGCTATCAGGATAAGGATGGAAATAACCGCACGGCGTTTGAAGTCGTTGCCGATCAGGTTTATTTTGCGGAGAAAAAGACTTCGTCCGCTCCGTCCGGAAACAATTTTGTTCCGCCGCCCTTTGAAGAACCCGCAAAAGGCAGTAGCTTTTCTGTCGGGGACTTGGGTGATTTCGAGGAATTTGATGCTGATGACAGCGAACTGCCGTTTTAATTTGATAAGGAGGTAATGATCATGGAGAACAGAGAAAACAAAGAGCCCAGAGAAGGCAGAGATAGAACTCGTCCCGCGAAAAGATCGCGCAAAAAAGTGTGTTCTTTCTGTGTAGATAAAGCAAAAACAATTGATTATAAAGATATTGAAAAGCTGAAAAGAGGCAAATACATTTCTGAGAGAGCGAAAATCGTTCCCAGACGTGTAACCGGTACTTGTGCATATCATCAGCGCCAATTGACCGTTGCAATTAAAAGAGCTCGTCATTTGGCTTTGATCCCTTATGTCAGTGACTAATTGATTGTTGATTCAAAAAAAGAAATAGGATATCAAAAAAGCGGTGCCGCAGGCGCCGCTTTTTTCATCTGCATTTTTAACCAGACAATTTAGAAAAATAGGTATGGAAAACCTTGAACTTGGTAACACTATCAATACTGTAATATGCGGGCAAGTGCCAAAAGAGAGGAAAATCAAATGCAGATGAAAAAAATCATTACGTTTTTATTAGCGTGTGCCACGGCGGTATCAATTACCGCATGCAAGAAAACCACCGACAACAATACATCGAGCGGCGGAGAAAACACATTGACCTTGTTCGTCAATGGATTTTTAACTCCGCCGGAAGATCAGCAGTTTGTCAAAGAAGAAATTCTTCCCGGATTTGAAGAAGAATTTCACTGCAAAGTGAAAATGGAAGTTTACAGTACTGCTGACGGCAAAAAGTCCATTCAAACGCAGATGAGCTCCGATAATATTGTTACCGATGTGGTTATGGTGCACAGCGGCGATATGCCTGCCTATGTGAAAGCAGGCTGGATCGAAGATATTACCGATTTTTCGAAAGGGTTAAACGGAAGAACCTTTACAGATGCTTTTACGGCATCGACCGTCATTGACGGGAAAACTTATTTTGTGCCCACATCGTCAGATGTATACTTGATTGCCGCCAAAAAGGAGGCTTTAAAGTATTTGCCGGAGGGTGCGGATTTTAACAAGCTTACCTATGATCAGTTTGTTGCTTTTGCGGTGAATGCGGCAAAAGGAGAAAAGAAAGGCGTGACGGTATTTCCAAGCTTAGCCGGAAAAAATCTTTTGTATGAAATCGGTGCAATGGGATTGTCTTACGGAGCTGATTTCCCGAAGTTGGACGGCGCGGAGATGACGCAGGTATGGGATCGCATTCAGAAATTGGCAGAAAATAATGCTTTTGTCGCGACTCAAAGCACCGCCGCGGATCCGAACGAAATCATGAAACGCGGGGAGGCTTTGATCGGCATCGGCCATATGTCCCCAATCGGAAATTTATATCAGTCTGCACCGGAACAGTATGTGATCGCCGCGCCGCCTTCCGGCCCCAAAGGGATCGGCTCCATCGGAGGAGCGTGGGGACTGGGCGTGGTGAAAGGCGCTAAAAACACCGAGCTCGGTAAAAAGTTGATCGAATATCTGTCCCGTCCCGGGGTCATGTATGATTATTGTGTCGGTTTGGGCGGTGCAGTGCCGCCGGTCAATGAAGTAGCAGATCGGTTAAAAGCAGAGCCTCAGGATGTCATCATGCAAAAAGGGCTGGAAGTGTTAAAAAACGGCGTGATCAGCGGCGTGCCGTCCTCTGATTTTACCGAATGGGGTGCGGTAAAAAACCTTTATGAAAATATTTTTGAAAGTATTGTCAAAAATAAGACCTATAAAGCGTCTGACTTGACAGAAGCCCAAAACAAGCTGGATGCTTTACGCAATAAATAATAGGACAAATCATGAAAAAGCTCCGTATCGGATTTTGGCGGAGCTTTTTTCATCATGCGACCGGAAAGGAAAAAAGCTGCCGATGATTTCGGAATAGCTGTGGTTTAATACGATGCAAAATCGAAAAAAAGGCAGAAAAGTAAAAAGAAATTTTGTACCATATCTGCTCTTGGCTCCCGCCGTTGTGTATTACTTATTTTTTTGGATTCGACCGGTTCTTGCCAGTATTGTTGACAGTTTCAGAAACAGCGAGGGAAGATTTACTTTTCAAAATTATACGATGGTATTTCAGGACGCTGTGTTTCGTCCGGCGTTGGTGAATACGATTGTTTTTTGTGCGGTATCTATTCTCTTGCAATATTTGCTGGCGTTGGGGCTTGCACTGCTGTTAAACCGGCGTTTTAAAGGCTCCAAAATACTTCTGTTTGTCGCTTTAATCCCCATGGCGATTCCGCCCACCGCAGTAGCCGTTCTGTGGAAAACGGGATTTACTACTAATGGATGGGTGAACAGCTTGTTGATCCGTCTGCATTTGATTTCGGAGCCAATCCGTTGGCTGGCAACCGAAGGGTTTGAAGCGGTTTTGTTTTTGGTTGCGATCGATACTTGGACCGTTCTTCCCTCGGTAATGATTATTATTTTAGCGGGCCTGCAAAATTTTCCGACCGAGCTAAAAGAGGCGGGGCTGGTCTTTGGTGCAAGCAGGCTGAGAGTGTTAAAGGATATAACCCTTCCGGTGTTGAAACCGACGATTGTCACTTCTATTATTTTGCGTTTGATTGCTTCCGTTCAGGTTTGGTCTATTGCCGTGATGATTTTAGGGTATGGCAAGGTGCCGTTTTTGGTGGAACGGATTGCTTATTATGTCGAGGTGATTCCCGGGATGGATACCTCCAAAGCGATGGCAACCACTTATTCTGTGCTGGTCACCGTGATCATATTGATTACGACCATGATTTATCTGCGCATTTCCGGCAAAGGAGTCGGAGGTGAGGAGCTTGAGTAAGCATATATGGAAAAACGCCGGCAGAAAAACCGTTTTTGTCTTGGTGATTGCTACGGTATTGATGGCGATATTGATTCCGGTGCTTTATTTTTTCTCT
>JAQXIB010000078.1 GCA_029007575.1 Clostridiales bacterium
ATTTCGATTTCAGAATGAAATCGAAATACAAAGTGCAAGGCTTTTTACAAAAGCAATCAAAAATCCTTGCACTTTGTCAATTCAAAAACAACGGCAAAATACTTTGCTATCGTTGTTTTTGAATTGTTCAGTGAGCATTAAATAACACCGGGATTTTTCGCATACTATTATATATGTTAGATTTTACCACAATATCTTTTAATATGCAAATCACTGCACCGGAATGTTTGAAATGCTGTTACAAATTTCCGGAGTTCCGCTTTACATAGACTTTACATTCATTATACCTCGTTTTGGTGTTCGATTTTCGGAATACGAGATACAATATGCTTGTACAAAAAGAAAGTGAGGAATATTAAATGAATATGAAAAAAAGATTATTAGCAGCAGTTATGGCGTGCGCATTGGTAGGTACGTTGTTCACAGGATGCAATTCGGATAATGCGGGCGGTTCCGGCGATACCAGCAGCAACGGGAATGCAGAGCCTGTCACCATTAAAATGAGCGGCTCTACGTCAATGGAAGACTTGGCAAAAGGACTCGCTGAGGATTATCATTCCAAAAACGGAAACGTAACCATTGATGTACAGCTTGGCGGTTCCGGCGCGGGAATCAAAAACGTGCAGGACGGCAACAGCCAGATCGGTAATGTCAGCCGAGCGCTGAAAGACACCGAAACAGGTTTAAAAGAATACAAAGTTGCCATCGATTCCATCAGCGTCATTGTAAACAAAGAAAATGCCGTATCTGACATTTCCACCGAGAATCTGGTGAAGATCTTCAAAGGGGAAATCACCAACTGGAAAGAGGTCGGCGGCGCGGACATGAAGATCGCGGTGATCGGACGGGAATCTGGCTCGGGCACTCGTGCTGCTTTTGAAGAATTGCTGAAAATCGAAGACGCTTGCAAATACAGCCAGGAATTGACCGAAACCGGTATCGTTGCCACGTCAGTAGCCAGCACCGCGGGCGCGATCGGATACATCTCTTATGCTTACCTCAACGATACGGTAAAAGGTCTTAAAATTGACGGAGCGGAATGCACGATCGATAACGTAAAAGCAGGAACTTATCCGATCCAGAGACCTTTCCTGATGGTCACCAAAGAAGACGAAAGCAATGCCGACGTAAAAGCATTCATGGACTATGTTCTGTCCGATGAGGGTCAGGCGATCGTTACCAGCCTGCACTTGATCTCGGTAAAATAAGGTCGTAACAAGTATGTACAATGGGAACAGGTCATAAAGCGATGAAAGAAAGCAGAAAAAGACAATAACAACATGATCTCTTGAGGGAACGCATGCAGATGCCGTTCCCTGTTCCCATATAGAAACACGAAAGGAGCTTTGCCGGGAATGACGATTAAAGGCAGTGCAAAATCAAAATCCGTTTTGGAAACGGTAATGCAGTTAATATTTTTATGCTGTGGGCTGGCGGCAGTTTTGGCGGTGATTGCTATCTCCGTTTATATGGTGATTGCGGGCGGACCGGCAATCACCAAGGTGGGAATCGGAAAATTCCTGTTTGGCGTGGTATGGCAGCCGACTGCGCAGGATCCGCAGTTCGGAATCCTGCCGATGATATTATCCTCTATCGTCGGAACCTTCGGCGCTATTTTGCTGGGCGTGCCGATCGGCTTGCTGACGGCGGTGTTTATGTCTCAGGTGGCTCCGAAAGGGCTGGTCAAAATTGTGCGGCCGGCGGTGGAACTGTTGGCAGGTATCCCATCGGTTGTTTACGGTTTGATCGGTATGATGATCATTGTGCCGACGATTGGGAAAATATTTAATCTTGCTTCAGGTGCTACGATGCTGTCTGCTATTATTGTATTGGCAATCATGATTCTGCCGACCATTGTCAGCGTCAGCGAAACCGCGCTGGACAGCGTGCGGGAGGAATTGCGGGAGGCATCGCTGGCATTGGGTGCAACACCGATACAGACGATTTTCAAGGTGATCATTCCAGCGGCACGTTCCGGCATCGTCACCGGTATCATTTTGGGTGTCGGTCGTGCGATCGGGGAAACGATGGCAATCATTATGGTGTGCGGCAATGTGGCAAATATGCCGAACTTGTTCAAGAGTGTTCGCTTCCTGACAACCGGAATCGCTTCCGAAATGAGCTATGCAGGCGGTTTGCACAGAGAGGTATTATTCTCGATCGGATTGGTGCTGTTTATCTTTATCATGGTTATCAATATTGTGATCAATCGTATGTTTAAAAAGCAGAAGCAGGATGAATAACACGGGAAAGGAAGATAAAGATGGAAAACACAGCCCAAGCCATACGCGATACTTATACACGGATCCAAACATCGCATTACAGCATCACGAGGAAGAAAATACGCCCATATGATGTCGTGCTGAAAGCACTGATTTATTTCAGCGCCGTATTAACGGTTGGCATGTTGGTTGGCATGCTTGCTTATATTCTGATCAAAGGGATTCCGCATATCAATTGGGAGATTTTATCTACACAGCCAAGCACGTTAAAGAAAACATTTGGTATTTTGCCTAATATTATCAACACATTGTATATTATTGTGCTGTCTATTCTCATTGCAACACCGATCGGAATCGGCGCGGCGATCTATTTGAATGAGTATGCGAAGAAAGGCAGACTGGTTCGATTGATCGAGTTTACCGCCGAATCGCTGTCCGGCATTCCTTCCATTATTTACGGTTTGTTCGGATTTACGTTTTTCGGAATCATGATGAAATTATCTTATTCTATCTGGTCGGGTGCGCTGACGCTGACCATCATGATCTTGCCGATCATTATTCGTACCACCCAGGAAGCACTGAAAACGGTGCCGGAATTATATCGGGAGGGCGCTTTGGGAATCGGCGCGACCAAGTGGTACATGATACGCACCATTATTTTGCCTTGTTCGCTTCCGGGCATTATTACGTCGGTTATTTTGAGTATCGGAAGAATTGTCGGGGAATCTGCCGCTTTGATTTTTACCGCCGGAATCGGCACCAATCTGCCGAACGGCTTGTTCAGCCATCTTTCCTCTTCGGGAGCGACCTTATCGGTTCAGCTTTATCAATATGCGGGCAAGGGATACAATGATATCAGCTTTGCCATTGCCGCAGTGCTGGTCATTATTGTGTTTGCAATCAATTTGCTGACTCGTTTGATACAGAATCGTTTGCAGAGAAAAAAATAGAAAGAAGTGAAGAATATGGCGGATAAAATTGTTACCCAGAATGTCAATTTATATTACGGGGACAATCATGCCCTGAAGAATATTTCATTAAATATAGAAGAAGGCAAGATCACTGCTTTGATTGGGCCGTCCGGATGCGGAAAGTCTACTTATTTGAAAACACTCAATCGCATGAATGATTTGGTGGAAAACGTGAAAATTACCGGACAGGTTTTACTGGACGGCGAGGATGTTTACGGACCGGGGGTAGATGTGACGCTGCTCCGGAAAAAGGTTGGAATGGTGTTCCAAAAACCGAATCCGTTCCCGATGAGTGTTTATGATAACATCGCATACGGTCCTCGGATTCATGGCATTAAATCTAAGGCAAAATTGGATGAGATCGTAGAGAAAAGCTTGCGCTCTGCGGCACTGTTTAACGAGATAAAGGACAGGCTGAAAAAATCGGCGCTCAGTTTATCGGGCGGACAGCAGCAGCGGCTTTGTATTGCGCGGGCTCTTGCAGTGGAGCCGCAGGTTTTGCTGATGGACGAGCCGACCTCGGCGCTGGATCCGATATCAACGATGAAAATAGAGGAATTGATGTCTGAATTAAAAGGCAAATATACGATTGCGATTGTGACGCATAATATGCAGCAGGCTGCGCGTATCTCCGATTATACTGCATTTTTCCTGGTAGGAGAAATGGTGGAGGTCGGTTTGACGGATAAGATTTTTTCCATGCCGTCTGATAAGCGTACAGAGGATTATATCACGGGACGATTCGGATAAAATCACTTTGCGGAGCAAATGGAATATACTTGAAAAACAACGGAATAAATAGTATAATGGAGGAAGAAAAATGGGTGCCAGACCGACTTTTGACAGTGAACTGGAACTGTTAAACATTGATTTAATCAAAATGGGAGCAATGGCTGAAGAGGCAATTGACAACTCCATTAAAGCTTTTAAAAACAAAGATAATGCTTTGGCGCGGAACGTCATTGAAAATGACCGGAAAATCGACGATATTGAAAAATCCATCGAGGCGAGATGTTTGTCCCTTCTTCTGCGGCAACAGCCGGTAGCAACCGACCTGCGGGCAATTTCTACGGCGCTGAAGATGATTACCGATATGGAGCGAATCGGAGACGGAGCGGCTGATATTGCCGAATTGGTGATACGAATCGGCGGAACCGAGATTTTCAACATGGTGGAAGCAATTCCTCAAATGGCGGCGATTGCCTGTCAGATGGTACGGGATTCGATCACCTCTTTTGTTCAAAGCGATTTGGAACTTGCGCAGGAAGTAATGAAGCGGGACGATTTAGTGGATGATCTGTTTAATCAGGTCAAACATGAATTGGCGGATTTACTGGCAAAATCGCACGAACACATTGACTGGGCGATCGACTTTTTGATGATTGCAAAATACTTGGAACGGATAGGAGACCATGCGGTAAATATTGGAGAATGGGTTGAATTTTATCGCACGGGCGAGCATAAGCAT
>JAQXIB010000079.1 GCA_029007575.1 Clostridiales bacterium
GTAGCGCTCTGCGCCAGTACCTTCATGTTCCGATCATAAATCGTCCCTCTGTTTGCATTGATAGTAATGTCACGCATTTGCTGATTGGAAGCTTTTGTCTGAAAGAAATCATTTTGAATGACCGACAAATAAAACAATCTGCCGATCAATGTAGCAAAACCGAGCAGGATAAAAAAAATGACCACACGGTTTAATCTGTTTTTGATTTTCAAAGTCGGACCCTTAGACAACACATGACCCCCAGTTCCATCATACCGGCTTATTTCAGCTTTCAGGCAATATCATGCCATTTCAAATGCATATCCGTTTTTTCATTATACAGGATAAATGTGAAAAAATCTAGTATGCGTCAAATCACATCCGCAAGCCTTTCGTTTTATCAGAGACGCGACCAAAGATACGCCCGATATATTTCGCTGAATTGTGAAAACAAGGGTCAAGAATTTCGTTCTCAACCCTTCGCTGCCCACTATTAATATCTATTTTCTCATATCCCGATATATTCCATCATATCGTCAAAAAAGTTCTTGATTTTCTGCCAAACAGAGCTGTCATTGTTTTCGGTGATCTCAACTTGATTACCACCGGATAAAGTGACATACTCGACCTGTGAAGCATCCATCTTTTCCATTCCAAGCTCCACCGTGGCATATTCCTCCACGTTTTTTAAAGATATTCTATCTTCCAATTCGGTCTGTAACCGTATATTTTCACTCTTTAAAGTTTCCAATTCTTTGGCAGCGGAATTTACCTTTGCGCCCAGTTCATTTAATTGCGCCCGACTGTACATTACCGAAAAAGAAAGACCGATAATTACCATTAAAAACAGCAAGACCTTAACCGGACTCATGGGTTTCGCGGCCGGTTTTGCTTTCGGTACTTTTACAATTTCCGGCTGCCTAACCTGCTCTTCCTGTCTGGGCAGCTTTACAGCCAAATTGCTGTTGGTTCTCATAATATTGCTCCGTCCTTCCTTTTTTCTATCTATCTTTCTGTTTATTTTTCTTTATAATTTTTCTAATATTCTCAATTTTGCGCTCTGACTGCGGCTATTCACTGCCAGTTCCTCCTCTGACGGCAAAATCGGTTTTTTATTGATAAGTTTGGCTTTCGGTTGGTGGCCGCAAACACAAACCGGGAAATCCGGCGGACAAATACAGCCCTGACACCATCCCGCAAACGCCTGTTTAACTATTCTGTCCTCTAAAGAGTGAAAGGTAATCACCACTAGGCGACCGCCGGGTGCCAATATTTCAAATGCCGCCTGGAGTCCTTCAGAAAGGCTCTCTAATTCGCTGTTTACTGCGATTCGAATTGCTTGAAAAGTTCGTTTACAGGGGTTTTTTTCTCTTCTTGCCGCCGCCGGCATCGAAGATTTGATGATATCCGCTAAATCCATTGTCGTTTCCAGAGGCTTGTCCTCTCTTGCTTTGACAATGTTTTTCGCAATCTGATAAGCGTACTTTTCTTCCCCGTAATCTCGGATGATCCGATTCAGTTCGGAAACGGAATAAGTATTCACAATATCCCTTGCTGATACACCCGTTTGACTCATCCGCATATCAAGCGGCGCGTCCTGCCGGTACGAAAAACCTCTTTCCGCCGTATCAAGCTGATAAGAAGAAACGCCCAAGTCCAACAGCATACCATCCAACTTGTCCACGCCTTGCTCGGCGCACACCCTCTGAATGTCACTAAAGTTTGCCTGTATGACCGCAGCAACCGGATATTTTTGCAATCGCTCCGCAGCCACCTTTACGGCGGTAGGATCTCGATCTAAGGCTAATAGTCTGCCCGTAGTCAGGCGTTTGGCGATTTCGGAGGAATGTCCCGCTCCTCCCGCTGTTCCGTCAGCATAAATACCGTCCGGCTTGATATTCAGTCCGTCTATGCATTCCTTCAGCATAACCGAGTAATGTTGAAACTCCATGCATACACATCCTTCCCGCCCAAACAGCCTGTCCTGTTATAGCTTATTAAAACCCGATTTCATCCATAATATCCACAATGGAGGTCGTATCCAGTTCCGCGCAAATCTCATCCCAGCGCTGTTTGCTCCAAATTTCGCAATGGTTGGAAGCACCGATCACCATCACATCTTTATCTAAACACGCATATTCCCGCAGCACTGCGGGCACCACGATTCTCCCCTGCTTGTCCGGTTCAATTTCGGTGGCGCTGGCAAAGAAAAAGCGCTGCAAATTTCTCGCTTTTGACATCGGAAGGGATTTCACTTTATCTTCAAAGTTTTTCCATTCCTCCATGGAGTAAACCAAAAGGCATTTGTCATCAAACCCTTTTGTCAGAACAAAAGTGTCTCCCAAATCCTCACGAAGCTTGGCAGGAAAATTAATACGTCCTTTTACATCAATACTATAACCATATTCACCGATTAACATTCCTGCACCTCCTTTAGGGATTTTTATCCATTTTCATCCACTTTACACCACTACACGTACAATTATAACCACTTTATCCGAAAATTGCAATAGTTTTATAAGAAAAATTTAGAAAAGATTTTTCGCGAACATGCGTTCCCATCGCTGTTTGGACAACATTTTACAAATTTCCGCAAGGTATGGTATCGTTTCCCTAAAAAAGCATCAAATATTGTCTGAAACAAAAAAGAAACATCCCGCCGGCTTTATCTAAAACCGACAGGATGCTTTGTCTGCAAAATAATATTGTACTCATAAAAAGCCCCGTTATCTCCTTCCGGAGATAACGGGGCCCATGTTCAACGAGACAGCGCGATGCTTATTTGATCATGCTGGCAACTTCATCTGCGAAGTTATCTTCTCTTTTCTGAAGTCCTTCGCCTTTTTCATAGCGAATAAAACCGGTGATAGTGATGTGACCGCCCAGTTCTTTCGCAACGTTCTCGGTGTATTTCGCAACGGTAATATCGGCGTCTTTTACAAAGGGCTGCTCCACTAAGCAAACTTCCTTATAGAATTTCGCAATTCTGCCCATAACCATTTTTTCAGCAATATTAGCAGGTTTGCCCTCATTCATTGCCTGTACGGTTAAAATTTCTTTTTCCTTCGCAACTACCTCAGGATCAACGGAGGCTTTATCCAAATACTGCGGCATAGCGGCTGCAACCTGCATGGCAACGTCTTTACCGTAAGCTTCAAAGCCCTCTTTATCAGCAACGTCGGTATCAAACATAACCATAACGCCGATTCTGCCCTCGCCGTGAACATAAGCGATCATGTCGCCCTCTACGCGCTCAAAACGGCGAATCTGAATGTTTTCACCGATGGTCAAAACTTTCTCCTGCAGCATGGAAGCAACATCTTCGCCGGTTTCATCCTTGCAGGACATCAAAGCTTCTACATCAGCCGGGTTAGAATCCATAATCACTTTCGCAACGCGATTCACGAACGCAACAAAGTCCGCATTCTTAGCTACAAAGTCGGTTTCAGAGTTTACCTCCAAAACGACACCGACTTTTTTCTCTTTATCCACAACAGAAACGACAATACCTTCCGCAGCGATTCT
>JAQXIB010000080.1 GCA_029007575.1 Clostridiales bacterium
CCGCTTCAACATCAAAAAAACGGTCTCCGACCATAACCGCTCGATCCGGCTTTTCTTTCTCAAGCAATAACGCCAATGTCTCAACCTTTGTCATATTCGGGCGCAATTCCTGTATAAAATCAATGTATGGCATCAATCCCAGCGCATCCAATACCATCGTAATATACCGGCGGGAAGAATTGGAACAAATCGCAGTATAATAACCGTTTTCTTTTAATTCTCTTAAGCTATCCAATACGCCTTCATAGGGTTTTCCCTTGTCATAGATAAATTTCAACTCATACTTTGCCACTGCATCCAAATAAGAACGTGCTTCTTCATCGGTAACGTTGCCCGCCAACTTCCGCACGTAATCGCTCGCACGTTCTCCAAACGTTGCGATAATCTGCTCCGGTGTGATATCGTGAATCCCGCGTTCAGCCAATGCCTTTAAATGCGCAGGCACCGAATAGAGATCGGTTCTGTTTAATGTTCCGTCCAAGTCAAACACTGCCAGTTTTTTCATTGTCATTTTCTCCTATTCTTCATGAATTATCTTTTGACGCCTATTCTTTCACTTCACACTGTATATATTGAAGTTGTTTATCATACAACCGTTTAAATATATACAAACTGGCTGCTAAAGAAACCACTTCAGCAATCGGGAAAGCATACCAAACATAGTCCAGACCTACTTTGGATAACAGCCATGCTACCGGCAGGATCACAACTAATTGCCGCAAAACCGAAATAAACAAACTCTTTGCGCCCATACCGATCGCTTGAAACAGGGTCGAAAACATAATGCCCAACGCCGCGAAAACAAAGCACAGGCTGATGATTCGCAATGCGGGTTTCCCGATTTTCAGCATTTCTTCCGATGCATTAAATATCTGCAGCAACGGTCCCGGTATCAGCCAAAACAGTAGGGTACCCGCCAGCATAATAACAAACGCAATCATACTTCCGATCTTTAATGCATCTAACAACCGTTTTTTATTCCGCGCACCGAAGTTATATCCCATAATCGGCAGTACCCCGTGTGTAAGGCCGAAAACCGGCATAAACACAAAGGATTGCAATTTATAGTACACTCCTAAAACAGCCGTTGCCGTATCGGAAAAACTCTTTAGTATACTATTCAATCCCATGATCAGCAAAGAACCGATCGACTGCATAATAATGGACGGAATACCAACCGCGTAAATATCTTTGATGGTATGCCAGCTTAAGCGAAATCCTTTAAACGAGATATGAACCGCATGTTCCCGTGTAAAAACGACAATGACAGCAAATATCATCGAAAGGATTTGACCCAATACCGTGGCAATCGCCGCACCGGTGACTCCCATAGCCGGCAATCCAAACCAACCGAAAATAAAAATCGGATCAAATATAATATTGATAATTGCTCCGGTCAACTGAAACAACATCGGGAATATCATATTTCCGGTTGCCTGCAATGTTTTTTCCAAATTGACTTCAATGAATACACCAAACGAAAAAATAGTGACAATGTGCAAATAATCAATGCTCATCTCGGCAATTGCCGCATTATTGGTAAACAACGGCATCAATATTCCGGTAAATATCATACCGAAAGCGGCAAAAAGAATCCAATTTAAAATGCCCAATAAAATTCCATGGGTAGCAGCGGAATTTGCCGCTTTAAAATCCTGTTCTCCCAGTCTTCTGGACACTAATGAATTTAATCCGATGCCGGTTCCTACCCCAAAAGCAATCAAGAGCATCTGGATCGGAAAGGCAATCGACACCGCCGTCAGTTCTGCGTCTCCGGCGCTGATTTGTGATACAAACACGCTGTCCACCACATTGTACAATGCCTGCACCAACATCGAAAACATAGCCGGCAATGACATGGACATGATCAGCCGAAACATCGGCGCATGCCCCATTTTATTCTCTTTTAGTTGTTTTTGACTCTCTGCTTCCATATTGATTCCTTTCTGTTGTGATCGTGATTACAAGCATTCCGCCAGTTCGGCCCATTCTTCCAGACAGTCCGAATGAAACTGCTTTTTCTGCTCCAAAGCCGCACATTTTTCATTCATCAACTGATAGTCCTGATACACTTCAGGCAAGGTCATCTCCTGCTCCAAAGCGGCAATTTCCTGCTCGGAAGATTCGATCAATCGTTCCAGCTCTTTTACTCGCTGACGCATTTTTGCCTCTTCACTACGCTGCTGCTTGCTTCGGTAATTCCCTTTCGGCGTTTTTGTAAATTCCTGCTGTTTGGGAGAAGCGGCAAAACATTCGGCTGCCTGCATTTTTTGAAATTCCGCATATTCGTCAAATCTGCCCTTGAAAAGCACCACGGAATCCCGCTTCATATCCATAATCCGCGTGGGAATTTTATTGAGCAGATAACGGTCATGAGAAACCAAAATCAGCGTACCGGTATATTCGGTCAGCGCCTTTTCCAAGACCTCTTTGGTGTAAATATCAAGGTGATTGGTGGGCTCGTCCATGATCAATACGTTCGGATGCTCCAGCATCAAAATTGCCAGACTCAGCTTCACCCGCTCACCGCCGCTGACCACACCGACTTTTTTATAGACGTTTTCACCGGTCAGCAGCACACCGCCCAAAGCCGATCGCACCGCGGTTTCGTTCATCATCGGATAGCGCTGCCACAGTTCCTCTAAAACCGTATTTTCCGGATTCAGCATCGCTGTTTCCTGCTCAAAGAAAGACCGCTTGACATTACCACCCCAGACTACCCTGCCCCGATGGTATGGAATTTTATTCTGAATCGCTTTTAAAAAAGTGGATTTACCGATGCCATTGGTTCCGATAATAGCCAGCTTATCTCCCCGCTCCACCTCTAAATGGATGCCATGCGCCAGTTCCTGATATGTTTCTCCCGAGCCGACAGACAAATCCATATCGGTCACACTCAAAACATCTTTCACCGGCTCCTGTGAATAACTGAAACGGATCACCGGAGTCTTATTGTATACAAACGGTTTTTCGATTTTTTCCATTCGCTCTAATGCAGTCCGTCGACTCTGCGCACTCTTTGTCGTGCTTGCCCGCACAATATTCTTGTCAATAAATTCCTGCATCTTCGCGATTTCCCGCTGCTGTTCCTCGTACTCTTTCAACTGCCGCTCGTAGTTTGCCTGTTTGATCACCACAAACTTGGAATAGCTACCCTTATAGGAATGAAGCCGATGGTTTTCGATCTCCCAAGTTTTATCGGTACAGCGATCCAGAAAGTATCGGTCATGGGATACAATCAGCAAAGCGCCCTTATAACCGGAAAGATAGTCCTCCAGCCAAGCCAATGTCTGAAAGTCCAAATGATTGGTCGGCTCATCTAAAATCAGCAGATCCGGCTGTTCCAGCAACAGCTTTGCCATCGCCAAACGGGTTTTCTCTCCTCCGCTTAAGGTGTTGATCACCGTGTCCTGTGATTTGTCCCCGAATCCCATACCGTTTAAAATTGTTTTAATTTTCACATCAATCAGATAGCCGTCTTTTTGTTCAAAAAAAGCGGATTTTTCCGAATACTCAGCGGACAGCGTCTGATACTCCGCAGATTGATGATCTATTTTGTTTTCGGCAAAAATCGCTTCGATTTCTTTTGTCCGTTGATGAATGTCCAATAAGGGACGGAAAACCGACTTCATCTCGTCAATAATAGTACTGCTTTTACTTAATCCGCTGTTCTGATGCAAAATGCCGATGGTCTTTCGGTTAGAAACCGCAACTAGCCCGCTGTCCGCTGATTCTTCTTGACAAATCAACCGAAGCAAAGTCGTTTTTCCCGCTCCGTTAGGGCCGATCAGCCCAATTCTGTCCGCATCTTCTATTTTGGCACTGACCTGTTCCAGTAAAACATTGCCGTTATAAATTTTACTGACCTCATCCAGCGAAACAATCACCGTTTCCGCCCCCTTTACATCCTGTTCTTTTGGACTGCTGTTCCTATGTGTCTGCATGACAAAATTAAATTTGTTCCGCAGACATGACATATAAGAAGCCCGCCGATTTGCACCGATTCCGAATCGAATCAGAGCAAGGCGAGCCTTTTTTGTTGCAACAAATGCAGCATAACCCAAATTATTATAACAGTTGTCAGGGGAAAAAACAACTGTTTTTTTGCAAGAAAGATTTCGGTATCCATCAGTTCCTTTTAGAAAACAGCACCGAAAACGAAAGGACATTATTCTGTTTGTTCAACAGCAAAGGTCCTCATACCGTTTTTCGGCATATTCCCAATTCACCAGATGAAACCACGCTTCGATATAATCCTTACGCTTGTTTTGATATTTCAGATAATAAGCGTGTTCCCATACGTCAATGGTCAAAATCGGGTGACAGTGATAAGTCAACGGGGTGTTCTGATTCGGTGTCGTTACGATCTTGAGATTTTGATTGCTGTCAGAAACAAGCCAAGCATATCCGGAGCCGAATTGATTCAATGCCGCTTCGGTAAATTGCTCCTGAAAACGCGCGAAGCTGCCAAAGCATTCCTGAATCCGATTTCCCAACCTGCCGCAAGGTGCCGACAGCTTGCAATTACCCATACCTGCAAAATACAAAGTATGGTTGTAAACACCACCGCCATTGTCCCGCACTGCCTGCTGGATGCCAAAAGGCAGTGAACGACAGCACAACAGCAGCTTTTCCAAAGTATAACAAAAATACTGCGGATAACTGTTCAACGCGGCATTCAATTTGTCTACATATGCTTTAAAGTGTCGGTCATGATGGATTTTAACCGTTTCGGTGTCGATATAAGGTTCTAATGCGTCATAAGTATAGGGCAAGGGAGGAAGTTCAAAATCCTTACAGCATTCCGGCATATGATCATATCCTTTCAGACGATTCGGTATCACTAAAGTATATGACAGCCTTTGCTTGTACTATAACCTTATCTCAAAAAACCAAATGAGTGGTATCCACCGCTGTATCCGCTTCTTCCGGTGACGGCGGCTCAAACTTCGCATCCAATCTGTTGCGCAACTGATCTCCGATAATGTATACGCGGCTTGTCGCATCTTTCAGAGCAAGATTGCGCAGCCGCAGCCGTTCCAAACGGACACTCTCCTCGCAGAACAGATAATGCAATCGCACCGGAATATCATATGGCATAAAAAAATCTCTGACCGCGCGGCGTTCCACTGCCGTCCAACTGCCGAAATCCAGAATCACGTCTGTACCCGCCGCGACAACTTGCTTGGCAACGCCGCACAAATACAAGGCACAGCGTCGCATCGTTTCGTCATGCTTTTCTCCCAAGCAAGAGTCAAACAGCGACAACATCAGCTCATCGCAGGACAAAATCACCGCATGATTTTTCTTTTGCAGATCAGCCGCATAGGTCGTTTTTCCGACCGCAATTTTACCGCATAAAAGAATTACTTCCGCCATTACACCGCCCGCCTTGTCTGAACAGAATCGAAACGTATCAACTTCTCTGCCGCCATGACGATCAACGGAACAAAGACAAGCTGAATGGCGATACCCGGCAATCCGCTGAGGAACGACGCAAACACCGTCGTCACTGCCGGTGCTTGGGCCGGAACGATCAATCCCGTCAACAGCAATACTGCCGCATAGACCAGTCTGCCTACTACCATAGACAGCACAAGGCTTAGATAGATCGAAACAATATGATTCCACTTCCATTTGCCGAACAGCCAAATGAAAAAGCCGCTGACGCCTCCGTAAGCCGCCAATTCAAAAACCATAAAGATCGCCATCGGCATCGGTGGCATACCGGTGATCAAAAAGCCCAAAATCGGTGTGAGAACACCCACACCAACACCCCAAACACTACCCAGCAAAAGCCCCGCGATCAGCACGCCGATATGCATGGGCAGCAGGATTTTTCCGGCTTGCTGACCGAATAAATGAAATACCTGGGGCAATATCAGATTCAACGCGATCAGCAAACCGCTGATCACCACTTTCTTTGTTTTTACCATCGTTATGTCCATTCCTCTCTGAGTATCGTTTTGAATGAAGATTCCGTTACGCTTTCCGACTAATACGAAAACAGTCAGCATAACAGAAACAGATTTTCTGCTATACTGACGTTTCAGATGTTTATCCAAACAGAGCCGATTTGATCGGTTTCCAATCTGCCTTTTTTGCTTCATGCGCACGTTATCTGCCCTTAAACAATATGATTCTGTACCTTTGCCGCAGTCAAAGTATTGCGCATCAAAGTCGCAATAGTCATCGGACCGACACCGCCCGGCACCGGAGTAATATACCCCGCCACTTCTTTGGCAGAGTCAAAGTCCACATCTCCGCAGAGCTTTCCGTTCTCGTCGCGGTCCATTCCCACATCAATGACGACGGCGCCCTCTTTGATCATATCTCCGGTAATAAATTTCGCCTTTCCGATAGCGACCACCAGAATATCCGCATTACGGCAAATTTCTTTTAAATTTCTGGTCTTGGAATGGCAAATCGTGATCGTGCCACTTTCATGCAGCAACAGCATTGCCATCGGTTTTCCCACAATGTTACTTCTGCCTACCACGACACAGCTTTTGCCTGCAATTTCCACACCGGTAGAATGAATCAAATCCATACACCCGGATGGCGTACAGGGCAGAAAATCATAATCTCCGATCATGATTTTTCCCACGTTAACCGCATGGAAAGCATCCACATCCTTTTCGGGAGCAATGGCGGCGATTACTTTATGCTCATCAATCTGCGCAGGTAAGGGAAGTTGTACCAAAATGCCGTTAATATGCGGATTTTCATTCAATTCCCGCACCAAACGGAGCAGCTCGTTTTCGGTTGTTTGCGCAGGCAGCGCATACTCTTCCGAATGAAATCCAACCGCCGCGCAAGCCTTCTTTTTGTTGTTTACATATACCCGGGACGCGGGATCGTCTCCGACAATAATAACCGCAAGTCCCGGTACGATTCCTTTTTCCTTTAATTGCGCAGTTTCTGCAGCCACCGCAGCTTTTACCTCTGCGGATACTGCTTTCCCGTCAATGATCTTCGCCGACATCTTCTTGTTCCTCCGTGATTTCTTCCGTCATTTGAGCAGAAGCTTGTTTCTCCTCTGTTTCCGAATCTTCCGGTTGTTCGAAATCCTGATCTGTTTCTGACTCGGTGACCTCGTCAGCATCTAATGTTACTTCATTTTCCTCAAAGGTCGTGTCTTCCGTCTCCTCTGACTCTGCATCGGATTCTTCTTCCGATTCCGCTGAATCCTCAACCACTTCATCTTCATTTTCTGTTTCATCATCCAACGGCAAGCCGGCTTTTTTGCGCTCTTTGCGTTCTTTGTAAAGCCTTGCTTCTTCCTCCATGGCACGCAGTTCTTCCTGCCATGCTTCCGTTTTCACGTACGGCAGTAAATATTCCGGATCGCCGCTTCGTCTGATTCGGCTCCGAATCACGATAATCATAATGACAGACGTCAGCACCAACAAACCAGCCAGCACCTGAGATACCCGTAATCTGGTGCTGCCGATCATTAAGCTGTCGGTACGCAAGCCTTCAATAAACACTCTGCCCGCGCCATACCACGCAAGATAGCCGAGAAAAATTTCTCCGTCAAATTTTCTGCGCTTCGTCCACAGAAAATGTATTAATACAAAGCCAAGGATACACCATAAGGATTCATATAAAAAGCAGG
>JAQXIB010000081.1 GCA_029007575.1 Clostridiales bacterium
GAGGAATCGGCGGAGTCGGTCTGCAAAAAGATTCTCAAAAACTTTAACAGCAAAATAACCAACGAACATTGGGGAAGAATGAAAGAGATGGGACTGTCGCTGGAGGAAACGCTGACCCTTGCCTCACTGATCCAGGCGGAATCGGGACAGAGCCAGCAAATGCGGAAGGTTTCTTCGGTGTTCTGGAACCGTTTGGACAATCCCTCCGACTTTCCGAATCTCCAATCCGACGTCACGATCCAGTATGTAGAGGAAAACATCAAGCCGTTTGACAAAACCAAGAATCAAAATATGTATGACGCTTATAACACCTACAAATGCACCGGTCTGCCGGTAGCGCCGATCTGCAATCCGGGGTTGGAAGCGATCGAAGCGGCGCTCTATCCGGAGGATACGAAATATTTCTACTTCCTGACCGACAAATCGGGCAATTTCTATTATGCCAGAACGCTCAAAGAGCACAATCAAAACCGCAAAAAAGCAGGCGTTTAACGAATAGGAAATGCACTGCATTTCCTATTCGTTGACGGCGTTTGTGTTTCCCGGCAAATATGCCGCCGCATTGCCGCGTATGCGCGGCAACCGCTCGAGGTGCTTTGCAGCAGGCATAATGCCTGCACTTAATTCGCGCACTGAGTTGGTTTGAGGATAACGCTTTTATGCCCGCGAATTTACATTATACTTTATTCCGCGAGCGACAGCTTATTCCTTTTGCTCACTTTGTCGCGATCTAAATCCAAGCATTATGCTTGGGCAAGGAATCAAAATTTGCAGAAAGCAAGATAGAGCAGGCGGCTTTGTGCGGTTTTGGCGTAGCCAAAATCCCGACATCATATTTGTCGGGAAGCACAAATACCGTCAGTACACCAAGAATGCGGTGCATTTTTGGTGTACAAAATCCCCTGCATAGAACTGAAAACAGAAAGGAATGCTTTTATTGTCAACTTTGATAAAGCCGGAGGTGCTTGCTCCGGCAGGCGATCGGGAACGTCTGGAGGCCGCAATCCAATACGGCGCCGACGCCGTATATCTCGGCGCAAACCGCTTCGGTATGCGGGCGGGCGCACCCAATTTCAGCTATGAAGAGCTGCAAAGCGCCGTCGCCTTTGCACATAGCCATCATGTAAAGGTGTTTTTGACCTGTAATACCCTACCCCGCAATGACGAAATGGCAGAGCTGCCCGACTTTCTGAAATCGGTGGCAGCTTGCGGCGTAGACGCGCTGATCGCCTCTGACATCGGCGTTTTGTCGCTGATCAAAAAGTACCTGCCCGATATGGAAGTGCATATTTCCACCCAAGCCGGCATCGTAAACTATGTCACCGCCGACACCTTTTATCATATGGGTGCCAAACGAGTGGTGCTCGCCCGCGAACTGTCGCTGGAGGAAATCGCTGCGATTCGAGCCAAAACATCGCCTGACCTCGATATCGAGGTTTTTGTCCACGGCGCGATGTGCGTGTCGGTGTCGGGAAGATGTCTCCTGTCCAACTACCTGACCGCACGGGACGCGAATCGTGGCGAATGCGCGCAGCCCTGCCGCTGGGCATATCATCTGGTGGAAGAAAAGCGTCCGAATCAGTTTTTCCCGATTTTTGAGGACGAAAAAGGCACCCACATTCTCAACGCCAAAGATCTCTGCATGATCGAGCATATCGATAAGCTGGTCAAGGCGGGGGTAACCAGCCTGAAAATCGAGGGACGGGCAAAGTCCTCCTATTATGTTTCGGTGGTGACCAACGCCTATCGATGCGCGGTGGATTGCTTTATGAAAGATCCCGAGCATTATCAGCCCGAGCAATGGATCCTAGACGAAGTCACCAAAGTCAGCCACCGCCAGTATTCCACCGGATTTTTCTTCGGTACGCCCGAAAACGGACAGTATTACCTCAACGGCGGCTACCTGCGCAACTATGACGTGGTTGCCACCGCCGAAAGCTATCAGGACGGTCTGTTGACAGTCACACAAAAAAACAAATTCTCGGTCGGCGATCTGCTGGAGGTGCTCGAGCCCTCCAAGCCGCCCTTTTCCCTAAAAGTAGAAGCAATCTATGAGGAGTCGGGCGAAGCGGTCGAAGCCGCCTGCCATCCGCTGATGCAGGTCAAAATTCCCTGCCCGCGGGCAGTGGAACGGGGTGGCATCCTGCGCCGACAGCAAGCCGAATAATATCAATGCCTATCTTTTCCCGAAAACAAAGGAGGAACTCCATGAATATCAAGATACCGGAATATGCGATGCGTGCTTTGCGGGTGCTGGAAAGCGCCGGCTTCTCCGCCTATTTTGTAGGCGGATGCGTCCGTGACAGTCTGCTCGGCACCCTGCCCGCAGATTGGGATATTGCCACCAACGCGCTCCCCGAACAGGTCAAAACCGCGTTTCGAGGATATACCGTTGTCGATACCGGGCTCAAGCACGGCACCGTCACGGTGGTGTCCGATTACCATAATCTGGAGATCACCACCTATCGGATCGACGGCGATTATTCGGACGCCCGCCGTCCCGACAGCGTGATCTTCACCACCGATCTGCATGAAGACCTGAAGCGTCGGGATTTTACCGTCAATGCGATGGCGTATCATCCCGAACAGGGACTGGTAGACGACTGGGGCGGCAAACGTGACCTGAAAGACAAAGTGCTTCGCTGTGTCGGGGACCCGGAACAGCGGTTTAAAGAAGACGCGCTCCGAATCCTGCGCGCGCTGCGATTTGGGGCGGTGCTGGGCTTCACCATCGAGCCGAAAACCGAAGCAGCCCTGCGGCAGAAACGGGCGTTACTGATGAACATCTCAGGCGAACGGATTCGGGAGGAGCTGGTCAAGCTGCTTTGCGGCAAAAACGTGCAGCAGATCCTGCTGACCTACCGCAGTATCCTGGGCGAAGTGCTGCCCGAGATTCGGCCCGCTTTCGATTTTGACCAAAAAAATCCGCATCACTATCTGACCGTCTGGGAACATACTGTGCAAGCGATCGCAGGCAGTATCCCGTCGATACGGGTGCGGCTCGCGCTGCTGTTCCACGATTTGGGAAAGCCCGCCTCCTTCAGTGTGGATGAGAAAGGGATCGGCCATTTCTACGGGCATCCTGAATTGAGCGAGCAAGCCGCAAGGGAGATCATGCACCGGTTGCGGTTTGACAATGCCACCATCGATCGGGTAACCGCACTGGTGCGTTATCATGACTACGATGTGGTGCCCCAAAGCAAATCGGTCAAGCGCTGGCTGAACCGGTTAGGCGAGGAAGGCTTTCGGGAACTGCTGGCTGTTAAAGCCGCCGACCGCAGTGCCACCACCCATAAATATGAAAATCTGTCGGTAATACAACTGACCGAAAATATCCTGGATGAGGTCATCGCCCAAAAGCAATGCTTCACCCGGGAACAGCTGAACATCAACGGCAGCGACTTGATGGACCTCGGCATCCCACAGGGCAAAGAGATCGGCAGGATTCTGGATGAACTGCTTTCCCTTGTGATCGACGAAAAGCTGCCGAATCAACCGGCTTTGCTGAAAAAGCGAGCCGCCGCGCTGTGGCGGGGATAGCCGACATCATTTCCCATCGCAAAAGGAGATTGCCGCATGACCATTGCCGGAATTATTGCCGAATACAATCCGTTCCACAACGGACATCTTTATCAGATCGAGCAAACCAAAAGAGCAGGTGCCACCCACATCGTTGCCGTCATGAGCAGCAGCTTTGTGCAGCGGGGCGAACCTGCTCTTTTTTCTAAATGGGATCGTGCCGCCGCCGCGCTGGAAAGCGGCGCGGATTTGATTTTGGAGCTGCCGGTTTCTTATGCGATGAGCTCGGCGGAACGCTTCGGCTTCGGCGGCGTGGCTCTGCTGGAGGCGCTCGGCTGTGTCGATCTGCTCTCGTTCGGCAGTGAATGCGGGGAGCTTGCCAAGCTGCAAGCCGCCGCCGACCTTTGTCTGAAACTGCATCAAAACGCCGATTTTACCTTTCTGCTCAAAAGCGGCTGTTCCTATCCGTCAGCGAGGGCGCAGGCAGTTGCGAAACTGGCCGATCGGCAAACCGCCGCGTTGCTTTCCTCGCCCAACAACACGCTGGGGATTGCTTATCTGAATGCCCTCACCAGGCTACAATCGAAAATCCGCCCCATGACCGTCCTCCGCGTCGGAGCGGCGCACGATGCCGATCAAGCGTCCGACGGTTTTGCCAGCGCAAGTCTCCTGCGGCAAAAGCTGCGCGCGGGAGAACCGATCGCGCCTTATTTGCCGCAATCCGCCGCGGAATGCCTGAGCGGGAAGCCGACGGCCGATCCGAACAAAATTGAGGCCGTTTTGCTCTGGCAGCTTCGTCGGATGACCGCCGCGGATTTCGCTGCCCTGCCCGATGTGACCGAAGGATTGCAGAATCGGCTGTACCGCGCCGCCCAATCCGCCCAATCGGTATCGGACTTTTTAGAAAAGGTCAAGACCAAGCGGTATACCCATGCGCGCTTGCGGCGAATCGTCTGGAGCGCTGCTTTGGGACTGCGGCAAACCGATTACAGCCTGCCGCTCCCCTATTTGCGGATCCTCGGCTTCAACCGGCGGGGCAGAGAAATCCTCGCGCTGGCGGGGAAAACCGCCGCCTTGCCGCTGGTTTCCTCCTTTCCCGAAATCGAACAAATTGCGCCCCGCTTTGCCGCCCTGGAAAAAGCGGCAACCGACCTGTGGGGCTTGGCGGTAACGCCGCCGATGCCCTGTGGCGCTGACTATATCCATAAAATCGTTCGAATGACCGAATGATCAGACAGAAAGGACAAAAACCCTATGACCAGACAGGATACCATGCAGGAGATCATTGACCAGATGAATCGTTCCGCCGACGCCTTTGCGCAGCAAAGCGGCGCGATGTCTTGCGAAACCTTTTCGGTTTTCAAAAAAGGCGATCAGGCAGAGGATATCAAACAGCATTTTGCCGAGCTTGTCTATCCCGCCGGATATGTACTGCTGTTCCAATACACCTCGCACGGCTTGCTTAGCTATGTCAACAGCATTCTGGAATGTTATCTGATGGTGGACGGATACCCGTCCTATCCCTATCCGCTTTTTCATGTCGCGGGCTTTTTAAAAGCAGTTACCCCGATGCTGCTCACCATTCCGATGATTACCGACGGCACGACCATGCAGGACGCCTTTTCGCAATTGACCGACTTCATCGGCAGTATCCGGCCTAGGCTGGAAGCGCTTGCCGCCGATCCGGAACAACGGACTGCGCTCTGCCGCAGCTTTCTGGACCACGTCTTTGCGGAAACCAAAACCTACATAACCGCAGTCGATGAGGAAGCCGTGTGGATGCTGGATTTGTTTTATAACCTGATGACCAATCATCTGGCAGGCGATCCTTATCTGCGGTATATGTACGGCAATCCCGAAAAAGCGGTCATCAAGCTGGAACGGCTGAAATATAAAAGTGATTACGAGCTGCAATTGATCCCGCTGCTTCACACGGCGCCGGCGCAATCTCCGATCCCTCCGTCCATTCAGGAAAATATCCGAGCCAAATACAACAAAAACGGCAATCCGAAAAGCGCCGGCAAAGAATTTTGGGTGATGTTTCTCTCCTGGTTTGTCTGGGCAGCCATCTGGGGCGTGTTTTTCGTCGGCATTTTCTTCCTGTTTTACTTTGTGGAAAGCCGCAACGCCGATCTGGTAATGGGTCCGATGACGCAGCTTCCGTTCTTATTTTTGCCTTCTTTTCTGATGGGCATCTGCTCCAGCTATTACTCCCGCCATCTTGTTTTCCGCCTGCTGTTTAAAAAATCCTATCAAAAGCAGAAGGCGCTCGACCATATCGAAAACGGCCCCGGCAGCGACCGCGTCATCAAGGTGTTATCGACACTGCTTTTGATTGCCAGAATGTTTTTGACCATGCTGATGGTAAAATGGAATGTCAAGCTGTTGCCGACCGGCATCGCTGACAACTCCTCTTTTTTATCACTGAAAGAGACGTTCTACCGGTATGAGGAAGTCGACCGGGTGTATTATCAGCCGAATCGGATGATTGACGGCGAAGCGGTTGATTTTCCCTCCTATGTCATCGTCCTGAAAAACGGCAAAGAGATCGACCTTTACGATTTCACAGTAGAGGAATCGGATTACGACGAATTTCTGACCCTGATCCGACAAAAAGGGATTCCGGTGGAAAAACAGCCCTGATATTTCGGCTGTTTTTCGGCATACTAACATTAATATTTGATCACAGCCAAACACTTTAAAAAATACAGAAAGGGAATCCTATGAGTGACAGTATTGAGAAAAAGATCCGCACCGCCGCGGCGCGCGCCGGAAAAAACGGTTTTTCCCGACGGGAACTGCTGACCAAATCCCGCCTTTCGGCCAAGGAGCAAAACAGCTTTCCTGCCGCGCTGAAACGGTTGGAGGAATCGGGGGAAATCCTCCGCCATCAAAACCGATACTTCTCGGCAAAAAAGCTGGGACTGCATACCGCGGTGATCACGAGGCTGAATAAAACATTCGGCTTCGCGGTACAGCAAAGCAATGACCAGGAGGTCTTTATCCCCGGCAAATTCCTGCGCGGGGCGCTTCCCGGCGATACGGTACAACTGCGCTATATTCCTTCCCGTCGGGAGGAAGGCGGATTGGAGGGAGAGGTCATCCGCATCCTCGAACAAGGCAGCGGAGAATTTTCGGGGGTGCTGGTCATGGAGGAAGGCAGGCCGGCAGTCTTACCGGACAGCTTTGCCCGCTTTTCGATCCCGGTAATCAAAGGCAGGACTAACGGCTGCAATATCGGGGACAAAGTGACAGCGCAGGTGATTCTGCGGGGACTCAAGCACGCCGATCATCGCTGCCGCATTCTGGAGGGCTTCGGCGCAAGCAGCAAAGCGGCTTCCTGTGCCAAAGCCGTTCTGAAGATCAACGGGATTCCGGAGGCATTTTCGGAAGCTGCCTTGGAACAGGCGGAATATCTTGCCGCCCGAGGCATTCAGCCGAGCGATCTGACCAATCGGCTGGATCTCCGCAACGAGCTAATCTTCACCATTGATTCCGCCGATTCCAAGGATTTGGATGACGCGATCTCGCTTATCAAACTGGGGGACAGCTATCAGCTCGGGGTGCATATTGCCGATGTTTCCCGCTATGTCACCAAAGGCTCGCCGCTGGAGGAAGAAGCCTTTTCCCGCGGCACCAGCTTATACTATGCCGATCGGGTGGTGCCGATGCTGCCCGAGGCGCTGTCCAACGGCATCTGCTCGTTAAATCCCGATGAGGACAGGCTGGCGTTTTCGGCCCTGCTGACCGTCAGCCAAGACGGGAAACTGATCGATTTTGACTTTCAAAAATCGGTCATCCGCTCCCGCGTCAAAGGCGTTTACAGCGAGATCAACCAGATACTGGCGCATACGGCATCTCCCGAGATCAACCAAAAATATGCCGCTCTGACCGACACTTTATTCCAAATGGAGCAACTTGCCGATATTCTGACCGCCAACCGCAAAGAGCGCGGCGCTCCCGACATCGACACCACCGAGAGCAAAATCATCATCGGAGAGGATGGCGCCGTTTCGGATATCAAGCCGCGGGAACGGGGAAAATCCGAGCGGATGATCGAGGAGTTCATGCTGCTTGCCAACCAAGCGGCGGCAGCCCTCGGCAGAAAGCTGGAGCTTCCGTTTGTCTACCGTGTCCATGAGTCTCCCGCTCCCGAAAAAGCGGAGAATTTACAAGAAATTCTTCGTCTGCTGGGACTGCCGGTGCCGGCTTTCGGGGCAGAGGTACAGCCGGGGCAGCTTGCCGGCGTGCTGGCAAACGCCAAAGGCACGCGGTATGAGGCGTTGATCAATGTGTATGTGCTGCGCTCGATGGCAAAGGCGAAATACAGTGAACAACCGCTTGGCCATTTCGGACTGGTATTACAGGATTATGCCCATTTTACTTCCCCAATCCGCCGTTATCCCGATTTAGCGATCCACCGCATCCTGTCCGATCTGGTGTCGGGAACACCGGCAGCAAAGCTCCAAAAAAGGTATCATAAATTTGCGCCCTCTGCCGCACAGCAGGCGACTTGCACCGAGCTGCGCGCCATGCAGGCGGAGCGGGAATGTGAGGATTGCTACAAAGCCGAATTTATGACGGGCCATCTCAACGAGCCGTTTGAGGGGCAGGTGTCCTCGGTGACGCCACAGGGACTGTATGTTGAACTTCCGAACACCGTCGAGGGGCTGGTTCGCACCGAGAGCTTGGGAGAAGGCTATGAATTTGATGGACTAATTGAGCTAAAAGCGCCCGGCTGCAAGGGCTACCGAGTGGGAGACACCATAAAAGTGATCTGCGTGCGGGCCGATGTCAACAGCGGTCAAATTGATTTCGAGCCGGCGGAAGACTAAGGATAAGCTACGCTGTCCATCCTGCCTGCCAAGTCTTCCTTCCTACATTGATTCAAGATTCGGCGCGCATCCATAAATTTAAGCGTGAGGAAAATCCCCACGCTTAAATTTGTTATCTGTTTATTTTTGATACATAGCAACTATCGTTACTCATCATCGTGAAAATCACCGGTCCAGCCAAAGCTCACTGACATTTCTTCTTCCTCCGGCAGCTTTAAGGTGGTTATATAGGATCCGCAGACGCCGAGCTCGTTCAAAACAATCTCTTTCCGGGTACAATGGTCGTTTTTATAAAATACGCAGATTTTATTTTGACAGATAACCTTCATATATTCTCCCCCTTTTCAACGAAAACCGGCTCTGCAAACCGCGCTTTGTTTGCTTCCCGCTGTTTTTCCTTTTCAAGGCAGTCCGTCCGAGTGACAAATTACAGCTATAATCCTTTTTCGGTAATAATTATTCATATTATATATGAATAATTATTACTTGTCAACAATCTCGACCGATTCGTGCTAAAATATTATGGGGTTTCGTTGGAAAAGATTTGATATTTTCTTCCGACAGACAACGCAATATTTTTCGTAATAGATCATAATTGATGGCCGCAAGCATATCCTGTTTGTGAAAGTCCGACCAAGACACAAGAAAGGAAAGATTTCCAGTCATGAAGCCACTTAAAGAGCGGGTCAGCATTTCTCTGGATCCGGATGTAATTGAAGAAACGAAAAAATTAGCGGAAGAGGCAGATCGCCCTTTCTCTCAATATATCAATATCGTCTTAAAACATAATATCAAAAACCAAAAAGAAAAACAAGATATTTTGTAAATTTCTGTCGATTTCACCGGTTAAGATTTTAATCTATTTCACAGCATCGCCGTATCAAACCACGATGAGTTTTGCGGCATCATTTTTCAAACAGAAAAAGCGTGGCTACTGTTTTTGAGTAACCACGCTTTTTTCCATCCTCCGCCTAAACGGCAGGCGGAGGATGGTTTTTTGTACGGCGACAGCCGTTCGGCCAAATCGATTCTGATTTGGTCGGCAGACATTGTTTACAAATATTCGGATAATTATTAAAATCTATACTTGTTTGTTTCTTTTATTTTCACAATTTCCGTAGTATAATGAAACTGTAATATTGAACGATTGTTTAACTTTGGAAAAAGGGGCGGTGAAATGCAGATCCAAAAAGAAGAAGTCCGCAACAGCATCGTGGAAGCGGCAAAAGAGGAATTTCTTCGCAACGGCTACCGGCGCACTTCGATGCGGGCGATTGCCGAGCGGGCAGGAATCACGCCCGGCAATATTTATGCATATTTCCGGGGAAAAGCGGATTTGCTGGATGTGATCACCCGCCCGACGCTGGCCGAGCTCAACCGCTTGATCTCGGAGGTGTCCAAAGGCGCTCAGATCAGCAAGCCGACCATTCTCGAAATGGCGGAAGAGATCACCTCAGTTTTTTTGAACAACCGCACCCAGTTTTTGATTTTAATCAACGGCTGCGCCGGCTCCAAGTATGAACACATCAGAGAGCGAATTTGTTCCTGCGCCATAACGCGGATGGAGGGAGAGCTGATGCCGTTGCTGCCTGTGGACATGCAAAGCAAATCGCTGCTCGAGATGATGGCGAACGCGTTGATCTCGGGCTTTTTTTACCTATTCGGTCAGTATGACGGCAACGAGGAGAAGCTGCGCAAAACGATGCGGGATTTTATGATGATCACGCTATATCATATCCGAACGCCCGACGGGGAAGAAACACGGTAGAAAGGATTTTTATCATGGAAAGCTTTGTGACACTCAAGGATGTTTACAAACGGTATCAGATGGGGGAAGTAACGATCACGGCCTCAGACGGAGTATCGTTTGAAATCAACAAAGGCGAATTTGCCGTTGTAGTAGGAAGCAGCGGCGCCGGAAAGACCACCATCCTAAACATTTTAGGCGGGATGGATTCCTGCGACGAGGGAACGATTTTAGTAGACGGCAACGACATCGCCAAGTACAATGCCAAACAACTGACCGAATACCGCCGGTTTGACATCGGCTTTGTGTTTCAGTTTTACAATTTGGTGCCGAATCTGACCGCGAAGGAGAACGTCGAGCTTGCGACCCAGATATCCAAGGATTCACTGGATCCCGCCGAGGTGCTCAGGGAGGTCGGTTTGGGAGACCGGCTCGACAACTTTCCGGCGCAGCTTTCGGGCGGAGAACAGCAGCGGGTTTCGATCGCGAGGGCGCTTGCAAAACGGCCCAAGCTATTACTCTGCGACGAGCCGACCGGCGCGCTGGATTACAACACCGGAAAGACGATTTTAAAGCTACTACAGGACACC
>JAQXIB010000082.1 GCA_029007575.1 Clostridiales bacterium
AAGCCGTATGGGGAAAGTTATACGGCCAATGGTTTCTTGCCGCCGGCATCTTTGTTTTTGATTTTGACAAGTTCTCTCCGACCGAAATCCTGGCGAAAATCGAAAAATACAAAATTACCACTTTCTGTGCGCCGCCGACCATCTACCGTTTCTTTATCAAAGAAGGAATGGACGGTTATGACCTGTCTTCGCTCAAATACGCTACCGTTGCGGGCGAAGCACTCAACGAAGAAATTTACAAGCAGTTTTATGATAAAACCGGCTTAAAGCTGATGGAAGCTTACGGGCAGACCGAAACCACCGTTACCGTAGCAAATTTCTTAAATGCTCCCATTAAAGTAGGCTCCATGGGAAAAGAGTCTCCGATGTATGATGTCAAGCTGGTCGACGCCAACGACAAGCCAGTCGACGTCGGGGAAGTCGGAGAGATCGTGCTGCACACCACCGACGAAATGCAAATCGGAATGTTTACCGGCTACTACCGCGATCAGGCGCTGACCGACAAGGCATGGTACAACAACTATTACCACACCGGTGATACCGCTTACCGCGATGAGGACGGCTTTTTCTGGTATGTCGGACGTACCGATGACCTGATCAAATCCAGCGGCTACCGGATCGGACCCTTTGAGATCGAAAGCGTTCTGATGGAGCATCCTGCCGTACTGGAATGCGCCATCACCGGTGTTCCGGATCCTGTCCGCGGACAGATCGTAAAAGCAACAATCGTACTGACCACAAAATATTCTCCTTCGGACGAGCTGGCAAAAGAAATTCAGGACTATGTGAAAAAGGCGACCGCGCCTTACAAATATCCGCGTATCATTGAATTTGTCACCGAGCTTCCGAAAACGATCAGCGGTAAAATCCGCCGGGTAGAAATCCGCGAAAAAGACAGTGTCAAATAATAGCTGCAAAAAAGCTCCTTCCCCATAGCGGAGTAATCAAGCGGCGCTTAATAAAAAGCAGAGCATATTTAGGAAAAATCCGTTGCAATGAGACTGAATGAGTGACCATGAACGGAAAACTAAATATGCTCTGTTTTTTTCGGTAAGCTCCGATTGATGGCCCCACCTTTTGTTATATAGCCGGACTTTATGTTCAATCTTTTTTGTGAAAAACATGATAAGCCGTCATGAGGGCAGCAAAAATCAAAGCCGCAACCGGCCAGATGATCCAACCGTTTTTCCAATCGTTGGTAGAAAAGCTATATCCCAGATAGATCGCCACTACCGCAAGCCAATATATTGTTTTGATCGCGCCCGAACGATTACTGTTCTTTTTCGCGTCTTTGGTATAATCGCCCTCCTCCAATAGTTTTTCCATACTGGTCCAGTTAATTCCTCCAATAATAAAGAACGCTGCGCCGATTGCCACTAACAACAAGGTAACGGACAATCCCACTGCCGTTGCTAAAGCATTTTCCGTAAATGCCCCGATCAACAACGGCAGGACTGAGAGAATACACAAGCAGGCGCCGATCACATTGTATTTTGTGTAAGTATTCCAATATTGTTTTTGCCGTTCTTTTACCATGCCCGATACGCCGTATTCGGTATCGATCGTTTCTTTTTCCAGATATTCAAACGGCTTTGTTTGAGCGCCGCAGAGAATAAAGACCGCGACCGCGACAGCAACCAGGACAAACATCATGATCAAACCGATCCCGCCCGCCATAATCTCCGAGAGCGGCAGTATGTTGATCTCGGACGCCGCTCCCAGCAGGATCAGGCATATCGGAGAAAGAATACATAAAAATACCGCAAAAGCGATTTTCCCCGCTGTTGCTTTTTTGATTGCTAAAAAAGCATTGGCTTCTTCGAGCGAAACACGGTGTTCCGCAATCTCCTCTGCTGTATCCTCAGCGGTATATTCTTCTTCCTCCAACTCATCTTTCAAAAGATAATCAATGCTCACACCGAAAACTTTACCAAGCTGCAAAATTTTATCCAAATCGGGGGTAGACTGTGCTCCTTCCCATTTAGACACCGATTGTCTGGAAACACTTAACCGCTCCGCCAGTTCTTCCTGCGACCAGCCATTCTTCTTCCGCAGCCGAATAATTTTGTCCGCTAAAATCATCACTCTGGTTCCCCTTTTTTTTATTTTCACTATACCGAGATCATCTCGTGCCCCGGTATGATATAATCATAATCTCCGGATCGGTTGCATGCCACCAAGCTGCTTTGAAAATTTGTCAACCGCCGGTTGCGAAAGGCAAAAGATTGCTGCTTCGGCCTTTCATCCATGCCATTCTCATTATAATGGCACAGAGATGTTTGGTCAATAGCACCGAATCTCCATCCGGGAACATCCACAATTTTTTTCGCTTTCTATGTACCCGGTCGGATGCCGACCCGACCGACGTTCTTCTGATTCCGCCGCTATGCAACACTGCCGAGGCGTGGCTGTTCGATCGTCTTGGAAAAGTTATACATGTTTTCGGCGAAAATACCATAGCCGCAGGTCGGATCGTTGATCAGCACATGGGTGACCGCCCCGACCAGCTTCCCGTTTTGGATGATCGGACTGCCGCTCATTCCCTGCACGATGCCGCCCGCTTTTGCAAGCAGCTCCTTGTCGGTGACGCGGATCACCATGTTTTTGGTGAGGTTGGTACTGCCGATGCTGGCACGCTCGATCTCGATCTCGTATTCTTTCGGTGTTTTCCCGTCCAACGTGGTCAAAATGGTGGCTTTGCCGGTTTTGACCTCCTGCTTCATTGCCAGAGGAAGGGCTTTCGCCGTTGCCGGGCAGTAATCCATTAGTCCAAATACTCCGGTTTCGTTGTTGATCAGCAGACTCCCGACTGCGCGCTGTGAAACAAAAGAGCCTTTTAGTTCTCCGGGCGTGCCGGCTTTTCCTTTGACCACGCCGTTTATCGTAACATCTACCACTTCTCCGCTCATGAGCGGCAAAACCTCTCCGGTGTCTACGTCACAGATCGCATGTCCCAGTCCGCCGAAGCTGCCGGCAGACGGATCGTAAAAAGTGACGGTTCCGATGCCTGCCGAGCTGTCCCGCAC
>JAQXIB010000083.1 GCA_029007575.1 Clostridiales bacterium
ACGGATGGATGAGGCGCTCGGCGGTGTCGTGGAAAGCTGCGTGAATGCTGTCGGGGTAGACTTGAATACGGCGTCGGTACCGCTGCTTTCCAGAGTGGCGGGCGTCAATGCCGGCATTGCTAAAAATATCCTAACGTATCGGGAAGAAAACGGTGCTTTTTCGGATCGGAAGCAGCTTCTAAAGGTGCCGAAGCTCGGCAAAAAGGCTTATGAGCAGTGCGCGGGATTCCTGCGGATTCCGGGAGCCGAAAACCTGTTAGACAACACCGGCGTGCATCCCGAATCTTATAAGGCTTGCGAGCTGCTTTTGCAGGAATGCGGATATGACAAAAAAGCTGCTGCCGCCGATCTGACCGACATTCGCAAGCGGGCGGAGCAAATCGGCATTGCGACGCTGGCAGAGAAAATCGGAGTGGGAGAGCCGACGCTCAACGACATTTTGAATGAGTTGGTCAAGCCGGGACGCGACCCCAGAGATGAACTGCCGAAGCCGCTTTTGAGAAGCGATGTATTGGAAATCACCGACCTGAAGCCGGGAATGGAGCTCAAGGGCACGGTGCGCAATGCGGTGGATTTCGGCGTGTTTGTGGATATCGGCGTTCATGAAGACGGTCTGGTACACATTTCTCAAATTTGCAATAAATATATCAAACATCCGCTGGAGGTTGTCAACGTCGGGGATGTTGTTACGGTTTGGGTGTTGGATGTCGATTGCAAGCGCAAACGTATTTCTCTGACCATGAAGCCGCCGGTTGCCGCTCAAGAAACCAAATAAAGTCGCATCGTTCACAAATTGTTTATTGTTATGCGTGTTTTCTATGCTATAATATGATTAGAATCGTATTGAAACACTGACTGCTTTGCTGCATAAGCGGTATAGTGTAATATAAAAAGTAGCATATGATTGACAAATCAATTACTGTGTCAATACTGAAACAAATGCAAAAAGGATTGAAGATTAAAATGGACGTTTTTATCGAACACTTAGTAAAGAAAAGACCGACCGGAGCGGATACCGCAAAAAAAATCGGATTGGTGTTGGCAGTACTGGTGGTTGTCGCCGCTTGCTTTTTATTTGTCCCGCCGGCTTTTATGATGTTTGCTTTTTTGATCATCTGCGGCGCGGGTTACGGAGCCTATTGGCTGATCAGCGGCATGAATGTGGAGTATGAGTATATCCTGACAAACGGCGAGATCGATGTGGACAAGATCATCGCACAGAGAAAGCGGAAACGTTTGATCAGCGTACATTCCAAGACTTTTGAGGCGTTCGGCCCTTATAAAATGGCGGAACACGCGAATCGGGATTATGACAATCGGATCTTAGCTTGTGAAAGCGAGGACAGCGAGGGCGTATATTACGCTACTTTTCGTCATCGCACCCTCGGCCATTGCCTTTTGGTCTTTAATCCGGATGAGCGGATCATCAAAGGTATAAAATCTTATCTTCCAAGGACGGCAGGCGGAAATGCTAACTACGGGAATCGACCTGATATCGATCAATAGAATAGAAAAAAGTTTGGCAAACCCTCGTTTTTTAACGAGGGTTTTTAGTGTTGCCGAAATAGAGATGTTTCGTGAGCGCGGATGTCCGGTTCAGACGATCGCTGCAAATTTTGCGGCGAAAGAGGCATTTTCGAAAGCGTTAGGAACCGGCGTGCGTGGATTCCGGTGGAATGAAGTTTCCGTCTTGCGTGATTCGCTCGGAAAACCGTATTTTTTGCTGGAGGGACGGGCAAAATATCTGGCAGAACAGTCGGGACTCCGTTTTTCGGTTAGCTTGAGTCACACCGATGATACCGCGGCCGCTTTTGTCATCGGGTATACCGATTAAATTCACAATATGGCAATGAATCCCAATACGGATCTGTGCTATAATATTTCAAAAAGCGATGATGCTGATTGCAGTCAAATTCATTTTTGATAAAAAACGGAGCAATATAAAAGAATCAGTATGCTTTGAAAATACAGACAAAGCCGGGAAGACATCACGTGCGAACATCGGAACAAACTTCAAAAAGGAATGATGGTTATGAGCTATAATTTACACAGAACGTCGATTGGAGATCACATATTTTTTAACAGCATCATCGACAAGCGGTATAAAACCAATCGGGTATCCGTTAATTTGGTATTGCCGTTGGAGCGTGACAAAGTTTCGGTACGCGCTTTGCTTCCGAATATTTTACGAAAGGGATATCGGGAATGCCCTGATTTTACCGAGCTGAGCAAAAAGCTCGCCATGCTGTACGGCTCCTATATCGGATACGATGTGACGGCGATCGGAGACAGTCAGGTGATGACTTTGTCGGCAGGCGTCATCGACGATATGTATGCCTTGGACGGAGAGCATTTGCTGAGCGAAATCTCCGAGATTCTTGCGAAGATCGTGCTGGATCCTGTGTTGGAGAACGGTTTGTTCCCGGAGCATGAAGTGGCGCTCGAAAAGCAGTCGCTGATCGACCTGATCGAATCGGAAATCAATGAAAAGCGTCACTATGCGCTGAATAGAGCTACGGCAGTATTATGTGCGGGAGAGCCTGCCGGAATCAATAAATACGGCTACGTGGAAGATGTGGAAAAAATCACAGCGGAAAGCGCGACAGAGGCATATCTGGAATTGCTGGAAACTGCTAGAGTCGAAATCATGTTTGTAGGTTGCGGTGATCCCGAAAAATCTCGGGAAATATTCGCCAAAGCGTTTGCTGCGGTGAATCGCAAGCCGCTTTGCTTCCACACGCTGGAAATCAAAACGGGTACGGGAGAGCTGAAAGAGGAAATCGAGCGGATGAACGTGGCGCAATCCAAGCTGGTTTTAGGCTTTCGTACCGGCGTGGCTCCGTCGGATGACAGCCTGAACGCCATGCGACTGATGATCTCCTTGTACGGCGGTACGCCCTCGTCTAAGCTGTTTTTGAACGTACGCGAAAAAATGAGCCTGTGTTACTATTGCGCGGCGCGTCCCAATGTTTCCAAAGGAATCGCCTTTGTGGATTGCGGCGTAGAGCATCAAAATATTGACAAAGCAAAAACAGAAATTTTAAATCAGCTTGATCATATTCGGGAGGGCGATTTTACCGATGAGGATTTCCAATATGCGAAGCTGAGTATGGTAAACACGTTCCGTTCGGCAGGGGATTCTGCATCGTCGATCGAGGGCTGGTATCTGTCGCAGGTATTGTACGGGACAGAACGTTCACCCGAGATGGAGGCGGAGGGAATCGCTTCGGTTTCCAGAGAAGCGGTGATTGCCGCCGCAAAGCAAATGCAGCTCGATACCGTTTATTTGTTAACCGACGAGTCGGTCGGCAAATAGCATCACGGAAAAGTTTAATGCCGGAAAGGTTTGGATAAAATGAATTACAATATCGTCAAAGATGAAAAGTTAAATGAGTCTTATATTGAATTTGATCACAGCTCCGGATTAAAGGTGCTGCTTTATCCGATGAAGGGATACAGCACGGCTTATGCGCTGTTCGGAACAAAATACGGTTCGATCGACACCTGCTTCAAAACCCAGAAGGAGGATGACTTTATCGAAGTTCCCGCAGGGGTGGCGCACTTTTTGGAGCATAAGCTGTTTGAAAGCGAGGAGGGGGACGCCTTTACGCTGTTTGCCAAAACGGGCGCTTCGGCAAACGCTTTTACCAGTTTTGATAAAACCTGTTATTTGTTTTCCTGCGCTGATCATTTTAAGCAATCGTTTGAATATTTGCTGTCCTTTGTTCAGGATCCTTATTTTACTGCTCAAACGGTGCAGAAAGAACAGGGAATCATCGGTCAGGAAATCAGAATGTATGAGGATGAGCCGAATTGGCGGGTGTTTTTCAATCTGCTCGGTGCGTTGTATCACAATCATCCGGTCAGAATCGATATCGCGGGTACGGTGGATTCTATTGCGCAGATCGATGACAAGCTGCTGTATCGCTGCTATCATACCTTCTATAACCTGAACAATATGGTTTTGGCGGTCAGCGGTAATTTTGATATTGAGGAAGCGATTGCCGTCATCGACCAAAAGCTAAAGCCTGCGGAGGATATTACCATTGAGCGCAAAGAGGTGGACGAGCCGCTGACGGTGGCTCAGCCCGAAGTAGTGCAGAAATTGGCGGTTGCGATACCATTGTTCGCGATCGGCTTCAAAGAAAAGCCGGAGTCGGGAATGGATTTGCTTAAAGCGGAGATCGAGCTTGACATTCTGATGAAGGTGATTGCAGGCACCGGAAGCGCGCTTTACCGGAGATTGTATGACAGCGGATTGATTAACGATTCGTTCGGCACCGAGGTGCATTCCGGCAGGGGGTATCTGAGCGCGATATTTGATGGAGAATCCAAAGACCCGCGGGCAGTATATCGGGAAATCGTGAAAGAGATTGCAGCATTCCGTGAAAGCGGTATTCCTGCCGAGGATGTGGAACGGGTAAAGAAATCGGTATACGGTAAGGCGATCCGCGGACTGAATGATGTGGATGATGTTGCGGGGAGCCTGGTTAATTCTTATTTTGCCGGCGTCACCATTTTTGATTCCATCCATGTGATCGCTGACGTGACAGCGGAGGATATCAACCGGCGTTTTGCGGCCTCACTGAATCCGGAACGCTCGGCCGTTTCCATTGTGGAGCCGAACGCATAAAATTGGCGCTCATGCCGGCCAGTCCGGCATACATATATTCATACTAAAATCTGATGAAACGCTTTCAATCAGATTTTAATATCAAACAGCGGAAAATAAACATATCGGGGGTAGTAACATTGGTATTAGAATTTCCAAAATTGGGGTTTGAGCTGACCTTGAATTCGCAAGCCTTTTCCATCGGCAGTTTTTCCGTCGCGTGGTACGGGGTTATCATTGCGGTAGGATTTTTGCTGGCATTGTGGTACGGTTTGTCCCATTCTAAGCAGTATGGTATCAATCCGGACAAAATGATCGATGTGGTAATCGGCGGAATCATCGGCGGAATTATCGGCGCAAGACTTTACTATGTGCTGTTCAGTTGGTCGGATTACAAAGATGATCTGTTGAGCATTTTTAAAATTTGGAACGGCGGTTTGGCTATTTACGGCGGTATTATCGGCGCAGTTTTGGTCGGAGGCTTGGTCTGCAAATGGCGCAAAGTGAAATTTCCGGCTATGCTGGATGTGGCGGGACTGGGCTTTTTGATCGGTCAGAGTGTCGGCAGATGGGGCAATTTTGTCAATATCGAGGCTTACGGCTGCAATACTGACCTGCCGTGGGGTATGTGGAGCGAGAAAATCGTGAACGACTATTATAACGGCAGTCTGAACATCAGCGATTCGATCATCTTTGATCCTTATTCACCGGTGCATCCCTGCTTTTTATATGAATCACTGTGGTGTATTCTCGGCTTTGTGCTGATTCATTTTCTGTGGACAAAGCGCAGAAAATTTGACGGAGAGATCTTTCTCGGATATCTTGCGTGGTATGGTGCAGGCAGATTCTTCATTGAGGGTTTGCGTACCGACAGCTTAATGATCGGCAGCACCAGATTGCGGGTATCCCAGTTGCTTGCCGGTTTGCTGGTGCTGGTTTCGGTGATCATGATCATCGTGATTCGGAGTCGGATCAGACGCAGCGGAGATCCGGAGTATTTGCTGGCGTATGTGAAAACAGAAGCATGGCAGGAAGAATTGCGCACCATGGAGGAAGAAGCAAGGCTGTACAAAGAACGCAAAGAGCGCAAAAAAGCAGGCTTGCCGTTGGATGATGAAGCAGAAAATGAGTATGAAGTGACAGAGGATTCGGAAGAATCCGAAGAAGAAACGGAAGAGGCAGAAGAAGCCGTCTTGGATGAACAGGAGCATGTTGCCGAAGACGAAGCTGTCGAGCCGGAAACAGACGAAGAAGAAACGGAAGAGGCGGAAACGGAAGAAAAGCAGGTTTCTGCTCCGATAACCGAAGAAACCATGGAGGAACATGAAGATGTCAGCCAAGATCATTGACGGCAAAGCGGTGTCCGCGGAGGTCAAAGCGGCGGTCGCCGCCGAAACCGCCCAATTAAAGGAAAGAGGAATCGTGCCGGGATTGGCCGTTATCATTGTCGGAGATGATCCGGCGTCCCGGGTATATGTAAACAACAAAAAGAAAGCCTGCGCAGCGGTCGGCTTTCATTCCGAGGAGTATGCACTGCCTTCGCAGACGACCGAAAGCGAACTGCTCCATTTGGTGCGGGAATTAAATGAAAATCCTCATATTAACGGTATTTTGGTGCAGCTTCCGTTACCGGCACAGATCGATGAACATAAAGTCATTGCCGCAA
>JAQXIB010000084.1 GCA_029007575.1 Clostridiales bacterium
CTCTCGCAATTTCAAAGCCCATGCCCAAATAGTTTACCGTTAAATCCTCCCAATCGGTATGAGGCATACCTCCTCTACTTTTTACAATATTCAGCGCTTCTTGCATTTCGGGAAGCCAATCATAACAAATAAAGTGTTCACCGGTGTTTGCAAACGGTTTATCCAGCATTCTGTGAGCATCCATGGTATAAATAAATTCACCGCTGCATTCCGCAACGCCCGCGTCTATTCCGCAATATTCCGGCGGAATATCATATCTGGAGTCATGTAAGCAGACTTGATTCCAGATTATTTTATTAAAATCAGGAGACTGCGGATTGGTGTTTCGAATAATAAAGCAAAAGTTGCATTGGCCGGCACATTTATCTATTTGAGCATTTTGGCTTGTGTTTTCGATGTCAAATTTTCCATGAAACGAAAAAACAAATTTTTGCAGCCTACTTAAATAGACCGGCTCCGCAAAATGTTGTTCGATGCCCATATGTACCCATCCGTAAAAATCAGGAGAAGGAAAAGGACCGCCGTATTCCTCAAAAGCATTACAGGTCAGACTGATCGTGGCATTTCCGTTTTCTTTTCTGGATACTGCCACCGTTTTATATCGATTGCTATAAGAGATTGTATTGCCTTCAGTTTTCGGCTTTGCATCAATAATACTCTCGTTAGAAAACCATTGTACAAATTTCCATAACGGCTCTCCGTCTTTTCCGAAACTGATTTTTTGCCCATCCCACTCCATTCTGCTGTTAAGCGGAGACACCAAAAAACCGTATTCAAAATTTCTATCTTTTAAAATTTCCATATTACGACCATACCTTTTTAATGGTTTACGCAATGCGTGTAAACTATACTAATGCTATTTACACGCATCACATTTGACTGCCTACTGTACTTTACTTTACTGTTACCTTAAAGTTTTGATAAGTTACCCTTGCCATGCCGGAAATCAAAGAAATATATCCGCCTTCTTTGATTGCGTCATCAGTAAAAGAACACACTTTTTTGCCGTTTGCATACAAAGTCGCATTATTGGCACGAACCTCGACTTTGTATTTGACATTCTTTTTCAGTTCAAAGCCCGAGATCTCTCCACCGGAATTTTTTCCTGTTATAAAGTTGCTGATATACCCGCTTCCCTTGGGCGTTGTAGTGATAAGGATTCCGGATGCTCCATGATCGTCCTGCATATATTGCTTGGCAAAGCTAATCCCTGCCCAACAATCCTTACTGGAATACCTTTCATCTAAGCTCATCTCATATTCGATATCGTAATTTCCTTTATAAAATTGTCGATTCAATGAAATTCTGTTCGTCCAAAGGTTGCTTTCCGTTATGCTGATTGTACCGTTAGATATTTTCCAATCACCATAAGCACGCGCCCAATCAGAAGGATTCGAGAACCCCTTTGTATAAGAAGTGCCCAATACCGGGGAAGTATTATCGTTCTTATATGTAGCTTTTAAAGACAGATCACTTGTAGAAACCGAATACTTTTCACCCCGAAAGGCTTCATACCCAAAGCTAAAGGTCAGAAGCTCCATATCTTCCCATTTCGTATTAGGCATTCCGCCTTTGGATTGAACAGTGTTTAAAGCCTTTTTAAATATCGGCAGCCAGTCAAAATCAATGTTGAGGTTATTGCCATTAGCAAACGGTTCTTTCAAAATGTTTTTGGAGTCCATGGTGTAAATAAATTCTCCGCTTGACTCTGCAACCCCTGCATCCACTCCGCAATATTCCGGCGGATAGTCATAACGCGTATCATACAGACCTACCTGCACCCAGATATACTTATTATAATCTTTCGATTTCTCGTTGGTGTTTTTAATAATCATACAGACATTATATTGTGTAGCATATTTGTTCTTATCGGCATTTGACTTTTGCTCAATATAATCCATCTTTGTGTTCATCTTTAAACGCAATGATGATAACTCGGCAAGCATCGGAGATTCACGGATATACTGTTCTGTTCCAAGGTGAACCCATCCATAAAAATCAGAAGTCGGAGCCTCTCCGCCATATTCTGCCCTGCCGTCACATACAAGCGTTAAGGTTGTACTGTTATTGCTGTTTTTGGTAAGGGAAACCGTTTTGTACTGATTAGAATAACTGATTTTATTGTTGCTTTTTACCGGCTTGGCATTTTTTATTGATTCTGTCGAATACCACTGAGCAAGCTTCCACTGCGGTGTTCCGGTGGTAAAAAACTGGATTTTGCCATCATATCCGTCAGTATTAATTAACGCCGATGTAGAAAAACCGTCCGAAAAATCCGCATCATTGATTAGCTCTACGGTCTTTCCGCTCCAATTATTTGTTAACGTTTGGGTGGGAGAAGTATTATTCCCCTGTGTTTTAGAAGAGACCGTGTTATTATCTTTCTGTGCGCTTGCGGACTGTGTGCTGCTGTCGTTTCCACTCATCGCATCTTCACTCGTCAAAGCAAAACTTTCATTGGCTTGAGAGGCATCCAAAACATTATCGCTCTCTGATGACGCAATCCGGGAATCGGTCAAAGAAGAGGTCGGCGTTTTATTATCCTTACATCCTGCAAAAACAGACATAGTAACTAACAGACACAATGTCAATGATAAAATCTTTTTCATACTATTTCACTACCTTTTCCGCATTATTATAGATACCGTCAAGAACATCCTGATACAAACCGCTCATGGCATCAATCCCTGCCGAAACAGTAAATTCGTTTTTAAATACACTTCCTTTTACCATCTCATAGAAGGCATTTAACAATGTTGGAGAGCCGTTTCCTAAATCCACACGAGAGCTTTTTAAGATTATTTTATAATTCTCAATAGAACGATCGTCATATAGTTCC
>JAQXIB010000085.1 GCA_029007575.1 Clostridiales bacterium
AACAACGGCGTAAACAGCTCTTGCGGGATGCCCAGCATCTTATACACCAGACCGGAATAAAGGTCGACATTCGCGCAGAGCACCTTACCGTCATTTTTCTTCTCCGCGTAAACGATCGGTGCCATACGCTCCACGGCATCCAACAGCTTAAATTCCCGTTCATATTCGGTATTATGTGCCAGCTTCATGGCATTTTTCTTTAAAATCACAGCACGCGGATCCGACAAGGTATAAACCGCATGACCGATCCCGTAAATTAAGCCGGAGCGGTCACCTGCCTGCTTATCCATCAGCTTGCGAAGAAACGCGGCGACCTCGTCGTCATCTTCCCAGTTGTGTACACCCTTCTTAATATACTCCAACATCTCCATGACCTTGATGTTGGCGCCGCCGTGCCGCGGCCCTTTCAAAGCGCCGATCGCGGCGGAATAGGCAGAGTAAGCATCGGTGCCTGAAGAAGTCAAAACACGGCAGGCAAAAGTAGAGTTGTTGCCTCCGCCATGCTCCGCGTGAAGCATCAGGCACATATCCAGCAGACGCGCCTCCTCCGGCGTATATTCGCGGTCGGGACGCAGTGTAGACAGGATGCTTTCGGCGGTACTCTCGTTCATGTTCAACGGATGCATAAACATACTCTCGTTGTCATAGTATCTTCTCTTTACTTGAAAGGAATTGACCATAATTGTCGGCAGGCAGGAGATGATCTGAAGGGCTTTTCGGATCTCATGCTCCAAATTGCTGTTTTCCGCATAATTGTCATAGGAATATAACGCCAGCACCGAACGCTGCAGCTGATTCATAATATTGCGTGAGGGAGATTTTATAATAATGTCATCCACAAATCCGGGCGGCAATTCACGATAAGTTGCCATGATCTCCCGAAAATGCTCCAACTGCGTTTTAGTCGGCAGGGCGCCAAACAGCAACAAATACACGGTTTCTTCATAGCCGAATCGGTTTTCTGCCAAGCATCCGTTTACCAAATCGTTGATATTAATGCCGCGGTAGATCAATTCACCGTCAATCGGCTGACGCTCGCCCTCATTTAACAAATAACCGTGTACATTACAAATCAGGGTCAATCCTGCCAATACGCCGGTGCCATCACTGTTTCTCAAACCTCTTTTGACCTCTAACCGGTCATAATAGGAGGAATCGATATGATTATATTTTGTAAACTCATCGCACAATGTCTGAATCGCCTGATCTCTATATCGCTGTTTAGCGTTCATTATAAGCCCCCATCTCGTTTTTCTTCTATTATCTTTCTATATTGTTCTATTGTACCTAATATCAACCATAAAGTCAAGCAAAACAAACACAATATTTTTATTTTTTTGAAATATTTATTTGTATCGGTTGCATTTATTTGAAAATTTTTAAGGCATTTTTTCATTTTTGATTTTTTTTTGCAGGATTCGACTTTAATTTATGCAAAAATTCAAATCACGTTAAACAAAATTAACAATTGATGCATTTTTTTCGCAATTCGGACATATCATGGTATCAACCGTACAGCAACAAACGTACTGCCGAAGTGGGGCAATTGCCCTAAAAAGAAAGGATCGATACCATGAAACGATACTTGAGCATCTTTGCGAGCCTCGCTGTCTTAATCATAACCATTCCCTGCCTGGCTTTTATCGGGACAAGCAAGCCGCCGTACACCAGCAAGAAGGCTTCGTCCGGCATCATCTCATCCGACACTGAAAAAGCAACAGATGCGGATAGCTTCAAGCTCTACAACCATAAAACCAAAAAGGTAGAGACCGTCTCGGTCAGAGATTATCTGATCGGTGTGGTCGGCGCGGAAATGCCCGCTTCTTTCCATTCTGAGGCTTTAAAAGCCCAGGCGGTCGCCTCTCACACCTATGCGCTGAATATGAAACAACAGCAGCAAAAATCCCCCAATAAATCTTTAAACGGAGCCGATTTATCTACCGATCCTGCCACCAGCCAAAGCTACATGACAAAGGAGGAATTAAAAGAATTTTACGGGGAACATTTTGAGACCTATTACAAAAAAATCAGTGAAGCGGTGGACTCGGTCATCGATAAAGTGATCATCTATCAAAACGAACCGATTGCTGCTGCTTTCCACTCTATTTCGGGCGGAATGACCGAGGATCCCGCCAATATATGGGGAAAATCTCTTAATTATCTGAAGCCGGTGCTGAGTGACGGCGATTTTTTAGCTCCTGATTATGAAAGCAAGGTCACACTGACGGCTGACGAAGTAAAAGCAAAATTATCCGCCAAGTTTTCCGACATTCAATGGACTGACGAGCCCGGAAAATGGATCACCGTAAAAATACTGACAGATTCCAAGTCGGTCAAGGAAGCGGACGTTTGCGGGACAACTGTTACGGGTACCGATCTTCGCAATGCGCTGGGACTGAATTCAGCCTATTTTACCGTTTCCTTTGCAGACGGCAAATTCACCTTTGACGTCAAAGGCAAGGGGCACGGCGTCGGAATGAGCCAATACGGCGCCGACTATTTGGCAAGGCAGGGAAAAAGTTATGAGGATATTTTAAAATACTATTACAGCGATGTCACCATTGCTGTCTTACAAAAAACAGACAGTTGATGATTCAAGCAGCATAGCGTTTCTATTACTGCATATTTTGACACGATAAAAAGGACAGCCGCAGCACGTTTTCCTTGCGGCTGTCCTTTTTATGTTATCGCATATTTCCGTTACCTGAGTTATTCACATTGGGCAACAGATTGTAATTTCGATTCGGACGCTGACCGGGATAATAAAAATAAACGAATTTGACCGAAAAAATATCGCAGACGATATAATCATTCACCATGTCGTCAAAAAGTGTCACGTAACTCCTGCCTACATGGACTAACACTCCCTGTTTGCGCATGATCCGTTCGGTACCGATCAAAAACTCTATCACAACATATTCTCCGATCTGCTGCGAAAGAATTTGCTGCATCGAGCCTTGCATTTCCTCACTGTCAAAATTTTGTTGGGGAGGTATCTTAAATTGAGTGGCGTTCGCCATTCCCGCCATACCTCTGCCGCGCATATTTTCCGGGTAACATTCTATTCGCTGGCGCGCTCTTATCATCGTTTCTCTGTTTTCATTGCAATCATCATATCTATCCATGGTTATCCCTCCATTTTCTGACTTTCAGCTTACTCATGTCTCCGCATAGGCGGCGGTCGGATTATAAAAGCAATGGTTGCCGATGCGGATCACAAATTGCCCCACATTTGACGGAAAATTCTGCCGGCAAGTAGGTATAAACGGGTTAAAATACCACAACGCAAAACCCAAATTCGTCAGACGGTTTCCGGCAATCGCCCAGTTGGCAATATCATATTGCACCTGCTCCGGACGCATATTATAGATGTTTTGCATATTATAGCTCCCCCGAATGGTTTCCATGACGCAATCAAACTGCCCCGGCTGATACACCACCGCCCGAATGGTACTCGGCAATCTTCCGTATTCCCCATAGTCAACTTGAACGCGGTTCATGACGACGCAGGCTACCGCTTTCATCCCATTTTCCCCCTCTCCGCCCGCTTCGCATTTCAAAAGCCGTGCCAATATTTCTAAATCGGAAAACGCCATTTTCAGAACTCCCCCTCAACATATTCTTCTGCCGTTTCATTTAATCATATTAAGGGAAACGGCGAATTATGCAGGCAAACCGAATCCTCCGCTAACATTTCCATAAATCGATGTCAGTTTTCATAATTGTTGCGGAAAAAGTTCAAAAAATATCGTTAAGATTCTAACGAGCAAATACTTGCGCAATCAGCAAAATCATAGTATAATGATTGAGGTTAGTGTATTATGGCAATAATAAATACGCTTTTTGGGGACAAGCATTGCTGCCCTTCCCCGCAAATTACTGTGGTTATTCAAAAACCGAAAGGAGTATCGATATGAATTATTCTCATGAAGTTGAGAGAATGTGTCCTCTCACAAAAGGTCCGAACCATGGTCCCGCTCCCATCCCGGAAGAAGGCAAATGGGTAAAAGCTTATCAAATCACAGACATTTCCGGTCTGTCTCACGGTGTGGGCTGGTGCGCCCCGCAGCAAGGTGCCTGCAAACTGACACTGAATGTAAAAAGCGGTATCATCGAAGAAGCTCTGGTGGAAACACTCGGATGTTCCGGTATGACTCACTCCGCCGCTATGGCCGGTGAGGTTCTCCCCGGAAAAACGATCCTGGAAGCGTTGAACACCGACCTTGTTTGCGATGCAATTAACGTCGCAATGCGTGAAATTTTCTTGCAGTTGGTATACGGCAGAACACAAACCGCGTTCTCCGAAGACGGACTGCCGATCGGCGCAGGTCTGGAAGATCTGGGAAAAGGTCTCCGTTCTCAGGTCGGTACCATTTTCAGCACCAAGAAAAAAGGTGTGCGCTACATGGAAATGGCAGAAGGATACATCTTATCCGTTGCTTTGGATGACAACAATGAGGCAATCGGCTACAAATTCGTCAGACTCGGCAAAATGCTGGAGGACATCCGTCACGGTGTTGATCCGACTGCCGCTTACGAGAAAAACATCGGCACCTACGGTCGTTATGATGACGCAGTAAAATATATCGATCCTCGTGAAGAATAATTGAAATCGGAAAGGAATGAATTCAATGGCTCAATTTGAAGGTAAAGAAAGAAGAATGCCGAAAATCGAGAAATGCTTGGCTGAGTACGGTTTCGCAACTCTCGAGGAAGCAAGAGATTTCTGTCTTGCAAAAGGAATCAATGTGGAAAACATCGTAAAAGGCGTACAGCCGATCGCATTCGAAAACGCGGTTTGGGCATATACGCTCGGCACGGCTGTTGCATTAAAGAAAAATATCAAAAAAGCTGCGGACGCCGCAGAAGCGATCGGAGAAGGTTTGCAGGCATTCTGTATTCCCGGCTCTGTTGCGGAACAGCGTTCAGTCGGTCTCGGTCACGGCAACTTAGGCGCTATGCTGCTCAGAGAAGAAACCAATTGCTTCTGCTTCCTGGCAGGTCATGAATCCTTTGCGGCTGCAGAAGGCGCAATCGGTATTGCCAGAACGGCAAACAAAGCCAGAAAAGAACCGCTTCGTGTCATCCTGAACGGTTTGGGAAAAGACGCCGCTTATATCATCTCCAGAATCAACGGCTTCACCTATGTGGAAACCGACTACGATTTTACAACCGGCGAACTGAAAGTAGTTCGTGAAAAAGCATTTTCCAAAGGCGAAAAAGCTGCAGTTAAAGTCTATGGCTGTAACGATGTTTTAGAGGGCGTTGCCGTTATGAAGGCGGAAAAAGTTGACGTTTCCATCACCGGAAACTCTACCAACCCGACTCGTTTCCAGCATCTCGTAGCCGGCACCTATAAAAAATGGGCGACCGAAAACGGCGTAAAATATTTCTCTGTTGCATCCGGCGGCGGCACCGGCCGTACGCTCCATCCGGACAACGTGGCTGCCGGTCCTGCTTCCTACGGCTTGACCGACTCCATGGGTCGCATGCACGGTGACGCGCAATTTGCAGGTTCTTCCTCCGTTCCCGCTCACGTAGAAATGATGGGTCTCATCGGCATGGGCAACAACCCGATGGTTGGCGCTACCGTTGCCTGCGCTGTTGCAGTAGAAGAAGCGAATAAATAATAATAAAATAAAGGTTTTTTACCATATTTTAAGACTTCTGAATCTCGGTTCAGGAGTCTTTTTTTGTCTTCATTTGTACTTTTGTCCACATTTTGTCCACGCAACTTGTCCACGAAAAACAAGATAAGGAGAAAAGTATGAAACAGAACATTATCCGTAAAATTCAACTTAGTTTCTATAAAAGTACATCATTTGTCTTGCGAAAGCAAAACAGGCATCCGGCTTGAGAAAACTCTCTTACTGAATGCCTGTTTTTAACACTGTAATGATAATATGTAAAACAGCTTTTGATCTTTGCTTACATGAAAAGGTTATAGGGAACTTTACTATTACAGTATAAAATCGCATCCAGTAAATATACTGTAATAATCAGGATTTTTATGATTATACTCATTCCTGTCCCCATTCGCTTACAGTTTAAACCATTTGGATGTGACTCAGACCACAGTGGTTTGTCGTTAGCTAACTCGTTGACGTTTCTTGGAGTGCTATATAGCCGTACCAAAATCAACTTTGATATATTATAGATACATTATAGAAAGAAACAATACTCCATGCCCGCTTAATGTGTAAGGAATCCTGATTACATGATTTTTTATTGAAAAAGGCAGCGATATTTCTTCCAACCCGTCTAGTTGAGCATATTTTTGTTTCTGTGCTGTCCAAAACTCCAAGGCATCATCCTCCAGCAAATTCGCCACTTCGGTATCTACCAAAGAGCCCAATGTGTCAAAATCAGCAGAGCTTTCATTTCGTTTGATATGCGCAGAATCCTGTAACCATCTCTGAAAGAAATTACTATGGGTTTCGTCTACCAGCCATGCCTTCACAGACACGCTATCTGACTGGGAGTCAGCCGTAATACAAATTTCCAAATCTTCCGCAATATTTTCTCTTTCAAGGTTATGATTATAAACCATAACCTGCAGATGCTTTTTCAGAGGATCGACAGCGGCAATTGCTCCGATCGTATTGCCTTTCTTCTCTGCTTCGCCTGAACGAACGGCAACACTGCTGCAGCCGGACATATTTTTTATCATTTGTGCCACATGGTATGCCGGCACCTTTAACGTTGGCTGATCGGTCAACCAGAAATCACAGTGATATGCCCAATTGGCAAAATATTCGCACCCGTTCGCGCAGCAGGCATGATACATTTCAGCCATCCATGATGCTCCGTATTCTGTTCCGTCCTGCGCATTGGACAGGCGATGAGGGGGAGACATTCCATCTGACAGGAATTGCCCTTCGCCTACATTTATTTTGGTAATGCCTAACTGCGGATATTCTTTTATACGCTGCAATGTTTCCGCAAGAATGCGCGGAAATTCCCAATATGGCAAACTCTCAGTGCCCAACTGATAATGACTAATCGAAAATCGGTTGACCTGTGTTCCGATTTCTCCGGTATAATAATTTTTCCCATTTGCACAATGTGCCAGCATATTCGGCCATTTGGTATAATTTTCCAGATTGCCGAGGGAAACATCTAAATGTTCGGCACCTAATTCTTTTTGCAGTGCCGCGACTGAGTAATCATATAGTTTATAATATTCCTCTTCCGTTCCGGTCCACCAATGAAAATTATCCGGCTCTGTGCCAATCCGAAACTGCCATTGCCGGTATTCCTCTGCCGGAAAATTGTCTGCAATCATACGGGCAAAACTGCTGATATAACGAAAATACTCTTGATAATCTTTTGGCGGCAGGCGATTTCCCCATCCATAATCATCCGCTTCTATTTTCGATTGATCGGACAAGGCGTACGGAACATTCCCAATCACAATAACCGGCCTTACTCCTTGTCTTAATACGTTTTTCAATATGCGCAAGGGTGTGGAAAAATCACAGTGAGCGACACCCGCTTCATCTACACTATACCATTCATTATAGCCTTTCCCGCCGGTAAATGTCATTAAGATCACATAATCTACAAACGGATATTGCTCCTTATACCATCCATCCGGCATACGCCCAAATGCGCCGTCATCGTCAAAACAGCGAACATCCCAAATGCAAATCGTTTGTGCTATATTGGACAAAGTTGTACCTGTATCAGAGGTGTTTACCCAAACCGGTACCATCTATTCAACACTTCCTCTTTCTGATATTGTTATTCCTCGTCAGCAAAGCAGGCAGCTACGATTTCATCAATATTTCCGGTAGCCAAACCGATATTAGTATCTGCCGCACCATAATAAATCCGAATGGTTTTGCCGTCATCATCCAATAAAGCATTACAGGTAAATACGACATTTGCTACGCGGCCTTTCATCTCATATTCATGTTCCGGCCAAAGAATAAAATCTCTGGTGTAGCCGATCACCTTGCTTGGATCGTTTAAATCCAACATACATGCTTTTAAACGGTAAATAAATCCATTACAGGTTTCAGAAACGGTATGGTAAATTTCCAGCCAGCCTTTATCGGTTTTAATCGGAACGGCACCGGCGCCCAGCTTAAATCCGTCACGGAACGGTTTTCCTTTGTACATAACCGGCCTGCTCTTACCCCAGAAAACCAGATCAGGAGAATAACTGCACCACATATAGCAAGGAAGCAGCTCATTACCGAAAGGACGATCGAATCGAACATACAGATTATCAATTTTTTCGGGGAACAAGCAACCGTTACGGTTTCCCAAATCACTGGCAATGGCAACTCGTTCAAACTGTTCAAAATCCTTGGTACGAAGAATACCGACTCTTACTTCATTTTGCGACAAATCACTGGCATATAAAATAATATATTCATCGCCGATTTTAGTGATCCTGGGATCATAGGTACAGGTTTCGGGATGTATGGGATCGGGCTCCGGCCACTTTACCGGTTCCGGATCCGGTGTAAAATGAACACCGTCTTTGCTGCGGGCAATCCAAATACGATGAATATCATCCAGAGTAGTGCAATCCATCATCAGAATATATTCTCCGTTATGCTTAATAGCGCCCGGATTAAAAGTATAAAGTACATCTATTGGCATCATTGACGGGCTGACAACCGGGTTGTGTTCGTATTTGGTTAACAATCTTTTCTTCATGCTTATATCATTCCTTCAATAATTTTATCTGTCTTTCTGCAAGGAAAATTTTCCACGCTATACTTTTTCTTATGAAAACTGCGTCTACGCTTCATAAAAGGCAGACGCAGCTTGATTATGCCATTATCTCTTCAAAGATGCTTTGTAAGTATCGATATCACTTTGCCATTTCGGTTTAAACTGTTCCAAAACTTTGGTTACATCTGTTCCTTTACCGATTTCCCAGAACAGTTCATCAATCTTTTGGATTCCGCAATTTGTGCTCCAAGTTGTAGAAATCTTCGGATAAAGCGATTCAAAACGTTCCACTTGTTCATTAGTTAAATATCCTTGCAGATATTCTTTTCTCTTTTCAAAATCTTGCTTCATAAACAAATAGCCGTATGCAGCGCCTCCGCTTGGATTTTTGGAACCTTTTGGCACACCGAAAGTTCCGATCGTACCCGGTGCCACATTTTCATTCGCACTCGGACCGGTCGGCCACGGAACAAAGTCCCAATCAAAATACAAATCCGACACAAAGTGTGTTTTGTTTCCGAAACGATCAATTACCATTGCAATGGTTCCCAACTGGAAGTTTGCTTGACTCCAACCTTGCCAAAATTCAAATCCTTTATTCACATAGGCGATTTCACGTAAAAAGTTTAAAGACTCCCGAACTTTGGCATCTTCAAAATTAAGCTTAAAATCCTTGACTCCGCTGTTCGTCACCAAATCTGTACCGTTGGCAACCAAAAAGCCGGTATAGTCCCATGCGGATAGCGGAACTAATTTTTCCCCTTCCGGTGTCTTTTCTTTGCTTAAATCCACAACAAGTTTTTTCATGTTATCAAAAGTCCACTCGCCTCTGTTATACATCTCAAGCGGTGTTTCATAGCCTAGGTTGTCTAACAAAGTTTTGTTGTAAATGACAATTTCCATGTGTGGAATAGAGGACATTGCATACAATTCGCCGTCTAAAACAAAGGTATCCATAATTGACTTTGTTGAAGCAAATATCGGATCATCTTGGTCTACATATTGGGTAATCGGAATACACAAATCACGCAACATCGTTGATTGACCAACCGGTGCAAAATCATAGGTATTGTTTGCAACCAATTCAAGAGAAAGTTTGTTTTCTAGTTCTGCTGAGTTGACTACAGTATATTCAACAGTTGCATTATACCATTCCTTTAACTTCTGACGGATTTCACCATGCTCCTGTTCCCAACCGTCATAGCCGATTACCTTAATGGTTTTTCCATCTATCTCTTTTGGCAAACTAACCGAGCCATGATTGCCGATCCCTGAAGCCCCGGAATCAGTGCTACCGGTATCGCCGCAGCCAGTCAATCCCATTACCCCTATCATAGCAGCTAACAAAACCACTGAAACAACTTTTCTTTTTTTCATACTTATTTTGAAAAGCATTACGTGCTTACTTTCCATTTCCGCCTTTCCTCAGTTTATTGATAAGCTTCTATTTTACATACTCGCTCGCGCCGATGTCAAATTTGCCGTTTTGAGGGACTTGAATACCGAAATAGTCCTTGCCGCCATTATGTAACAATGTCTTACCGGCATCAATACAAGGTGATCCCTCTTTCAGCTTATACCCGTCAACAGTATTGATTCCGATTTTGCCGCTGCCCGGATTCACAAATTTCGGATCAGCATATATACTGTTTTTCTGCGGGAGCTTGCTGAAATCATAAGAGCCATAAAAAACATTAGTGTCAAAAGAAATAACATCCCGATTAATCAAGAAGTCCTCTCCCGTACAATTCATATAAAAAATATTGTTTGTAAATCTTGCATCTAATGGGCTCTTTCCACTGCCTGCCCAGTTATATGAGCCTATCAACCGCGTGCTTTTTTTCAGCCCATCCTTAACATAAAATGAATTGTTGTAAATCTTTACATCTGAAATTGGTCCGGAGAGTGTAAACAAAGCATCCATATCATTCTGACTGATATTATATCTAACTGTAATATCCCGATTAAATCCGCTGTAATCACCATCTGTGCAAAGTAAGAGGAATCCGCCTTCATTGTCATGACTGTAATTATACTGCACCACCGTGCGCTCACAGTTAATGTCAACATCAAAGCCCATTCCATCTCCGCCGACTTTTTTAATGTCATACGCTTCGTTATACTGCATCACCGCATTAGAGGAATTGTGAGGCCACATACCGGCATATGCGCCTCCTCCAACATAGGATGTGTTTGTAAGAGTATTATATTCCATCAACGGATAATTAACACAGTTGATATAAATACCATCACCGGCACAATTAGCAATAAAGTTGTTACGAACAGTCACATTTGAAGAAGGGAAATAATCTCCCGTGCTCCAGTACACACCCGTACGTTTATTATAATCCGAAGCAAAGGTGATCCCGTTACCCTCTGTGTCTTTAACTGTGCACCCCTGAATGAGAATATCATTAAACGCAACCGGATTCTTCGCTAACTGGCTGATAAAAATAATGCCGCCATTCCAGCGTTCACCGCCTTGTGCAGAAACATCATGAATATCCAAATTAATCAGATAAATATGATTACTGATTCCACCATCACGGTAAACACCGGCTGAAACCTGTCCTCCGGCAGTAACATAAACGCCTTTTCGATTTCCTTCAAACTCAGATGTATTTGTAATCTCAAAATTTCTGACTTCGACATATTCTAATGCAGATAAAGAAACTGCTGCATTTTCGCCGTCTCCGTTAATAATCGGTTTGTTTCCTTTGCCGTACATGTCAAATACAATATGTTTTCCTTTGGTCCCAGATGATTGCGGTATTAACGGCTCATCCCATATGCCACCTGCCTTAAAAAGAATTTTAGAGCCAGGATCAAATTGGGTTTTGTTTACCTTTTTCATAGATTTCCAAGCTGTGTCCGGTGTTCTGCCATCGTTGTCATCATTCCCATTTATACTGTCTACATAATAAAGTTTATAGCTAGCTTCCATTTTTTCAACATCGCCATTAAACTCAACTTCTACTTTGATTGTTGATGTTGTTTTAGAACTGGCATTATCAGACACTGTATTCGTATTGCTATCACTTGTTATGGCATTTGTATTATTATCAGAAGCTGTATCTGAAACAATATCGGATACTATGTCCGAGGGAACTTGTGACTGTGATTGGTTTTCAGACGAACTATTTGCAGTGTAAGAAGATGTTGGCTCGAAGTCAACCGGAATTTTCTCTTCAACTGTGAAACAGGAAGTCAAGCTGAACGCCAATGTCAATGAAAGCACCCCAGCCACTATGGGAAAAGTTTTCTTCATCAAAATCAACCCCTTTAACTAATCTACTCTGCTATGGTAATATTTCTGTAAATTTCCTCATTAATCACCACATTTTGTTTGCCAACGCGTTCCATAATGTACTCATCATATTTTTGATTTTTATATAACAATATCAATTTATTCCGTACATCGCCATAGTCTTTGTATCCATCTTCTGATTTAAACTCACTATATTGATCCCGAATTTGTCTGTAAAACTGAATCAAATCAGTATCATCCGGATTCAACAAGCCCTGTTCAACCATTAGCTCTTTCTGCTTTATCTGGAGATTACTTACCACATAATCAAAATAATTATTTTCCGTATATTGAGAATTGCCATAAATCACCTTGCCATTGTTAATTGCATTATTTCGCCTTTCGTTTTCAACTTTCAAACTTTTTTGAAAATACGAAAATGAAATATCATCTATCAATTTTTTTTCTTTACAATCAGAAAGAATGGCTTTATAGTAACGCAAGGATGCTGTCGCATCTTTCAATAGCTTATCCTTTGGCTGCTCCCCGGAAAAGTCACGTTCCCAAAACCCCTGGTCAACTTGTGCATCATAATTTTTATGAAAATAGACGGCGACAAGTGCTTTGTTACGATTTATATAAAAAT
>JAQXIB010000086.1 GCA_029007575.1 Clostridiales bacterium
ACGCGTCCTGAAGCTTGTCCGTCGTCCCCAGCAGCCGCGCCACACGGTCCGCTTCCCGCTCGGCAATTCTGTCGGCTGTTTTCTGTGCAACTTTTGTATAACTTTTGTGCAACTGTTTTTCACGTTGTTCCGCCCACCCCTCGAGCCTCGCACGCTTGCCTATGCTCGTCGCGGAAATGCCGTATTTATCCGCTAATTTGCGATATGAGCCGCGGCCGTTTATGTAGTCATTCTTTATCTTTATCCAATTGATTTTGCTTACCCCCAAAATCACCACCTCTCTTTGATATATTTTCTGCCTTATATATACACCCCGGCAACACACAAAAATCCCTTCCGCAGACGCGCCGGGCGTTCCAGACGCACCCCCGGCACCTGTTTGATTTTTTATCCTAACTCTCATCTCAGCCCCCAAAATTAGCATAAAAAAAGCCCGCTACCATCATCGGTGCAGGCAAAAATATTTTGAAATATTCTAAGAAAAGATATTGATATATACGTCCGTATATGCTATAATATAGACAACGAAACAAAAGGGAGGTGGACACGATGGGTAACAAAAAAGGGCAAAGGAAAAGCCAATCGTCCAACGCTTAAAGAAATCCTTGAAATCATCGGCCTGATTCTGGGGATTGCTGTAGCGATAAAAGAACTGATTGACTGATCCTGAGGGGCGGGCAACCGCCTCTCGCCTTAATGATACCACATCGAAACATTATGCGTAAGAAAAACTTTTTAAAAAGGCTCTCGTGTCCGGCGCTTGCGGTCATAGTAATTCTTGACATTGTACTGCTGTGCAAGCACGGCTTTGATTGGCTTGTCGCTATTTCGCTTGTTGTAGCAGTTGCAGCGATAGTTGCGGGCCTGTTCGCAAAGGACGGTGATACGGATGGAATCTAAATATCAGGCTCAGCAAAAGCACCTGCGGCAAAACTATGTCCGATTTCCTCTTGATTTAAAGCCCGATTTGCTTGCCGCATTCAAAGCTCGGTGCGCCGAGCTGGGCACAACACCGACGGCGGAAATAAAAAAATTCATCAAGACCTTTTGTCAAACCCCAAAAGCGGAGGAATAACCCTCCGCTTTCTTTTTTGCCATTCTAAGTATATCACACTCAAAAAGGGAAATTCAAGGAAATTTAGGGAAATCTTTTATCGCGGCAATCGCGGCTCCGTGAATATTTGTGATCTGCCGCTTGGTATAGATTCCTCCTTTCAAAAAATATGCCGTCCGGCAGTAGCTTGGCGGTTTTCTCTTGCCAAAATTATAGAAAAAAGGCGGCTTTCCTTGATTGGAAAACCGTCTTTTTCTGTGATGGTATTAAAGCCCAAACCGTTACAGCAAAGCCACCTTTGAAGAAATAGGGTTTGTTTAATACTCCGTTGGCAACAGTTGATAATAATGATACAGCTTCACAGAGTTTCAAAAGGTTTCACTTAAAAATGGACTGCATCAGTTTCGTATGCGGCGAATCGAGCTCATGGATAATCCGCTGGCCGTAGCACCGGACGCTCAGGTCTATGCGGAACAGCCTTTACACTGGCTTGATGAGGATTTTATCAAAAGCCCCGAATACCGGTCATATCAGCAGGAAATCCAAGCAAATGAACGCGCCGTAAATAGAGCTGAAGTATTTTCTCCTGACCGCCAATCGATCAGACAAGCATGCGATCCTTATCTGGATAGAATCAGGCAGTCTGATCTTACCCAAATCCTTGCCGCCTATAAAAGAGGCAACAAAGAAGGTGACCAGCTATTCTTCGTACTGCTGGTTGAGGTGCTGGGCATTAAGAAGCCGCCCAAGCTTCTATATGTCGAACCTCAAACCAATGAGACTACCCGAGGAAAATACGTAGCAAAAACCAACACTGTCAGGATATATGAAAGTAACATTCCGGATCATTACTGTCAGCGGATGGGAGTACTGGCACATGAAATGTGGCACGCCTATCAGGAAATGAAGGCCAGCTACCGAAATGGCAAGAATCAACTATATAAATACAACAACGGACATTACATCGATTCAAAAGATGACTATGCTGGTTACCGTTCTCAGCTCGTCGAAAGTGAAGCATTCTACTTCGGCGACAGGGTTAAGCAGATAGTGTCAGACTCATGCAACTAATAAAAAAGTCACCATGCGATGGCAACGATAGAAAGGAGGTGTTC
>JAQXIB010000087.1 GCA_029007575.1 Clostridiales bacterium
AAATAAAAAAGTACAGGGAATGGTATTTGAACTGAAGCCGTTTTGTGAAGACTGCGCCGGATATAAGTCGGTTCATTCATTGATTGATACAGAGCCTATTTTCACACCCGAGATGTTTCGACTCACCCGCTTTTTGGTGAAGAATACTTTCTGCACCTATTATGATGCGATTAAAGCGATTCTTCCGATCGGCATTAATGTGGATATCAGTCCCAGCTATCAGTTGACGAAAAAGTTTGATGAGCAGGATTTGTCGGATTTGACGGCTGAGGAACGCAATCTGGCGGCATTTTTAAAAACAGCACAAACACAGCGTCAGATCGATGCTTTTCTGGAAACAAAATCGAATGCGAAAAAAAAGCAAATCGTGCAGTCACTGTTGGATAAAGGCATGATCGAGGAACAGAATCATATCCGCCAAAGAGTTTCCGATGAAACGATTCGAATGGTGCGTCTGCAGGAAGATTATCAGGATAAAACATCCGGACTTTCTGCTAAGCAGAAGTCGGTAGTGAGCTTGCTGGAAGAAGTCGGTGTCGGCTCGGTCAAAGAAGTCTGTTATCTTTGCGGGTTGACCGAGGTTGTGCTGAAAACGCTGCAAAAGAAGGATGTGATTCGGTATTTTGACCGGGAAGTATATCGCAGCCCGGTGAAGCAGCAATCCGAAACAGAATCTTTGCAGGATATTCATTTGTCCGAAGCGCAGCAGGAAGTATACCAAGGAATACAACAGCTTGCTGCCGTGGATGAGCCGAATGTTGCGTTGCTGTACGGTGTGACCGGAAGCGGAAAAACTCAGATCTTCATCAAATTAATTGAAGATGTGGTCAGCCGCGGCAAGCAGGCGATCATGATGGTGCCGGAAATTTCGCTGACACCGCAGATGGTGCAGAAATTTCGGTCACTGTTCGGCGAGCAGGTTGCCGTCATGCACAGCAGTCTGTCTTTGGGAGAACGGATGGATGAATGGAAACGGATTCGGCGCGGTGAAGCAAAAATTGTGGTCGGTACGCGTAGTGCCGTTTTTGCTCCGTTGGAGCAAATCGGTATGATCATTATTGATGAAGAGGGCGAGTATTCCTATAAATCAGACAGTGCGCCGCGCTATCACGCCAGAGAAGTTGCGAAACTGAGATGTGTGGTTCATAACGCGACTCTGCTGTTAGCATCGGCAACGCCTTCGGTAGACAGCTATTATTATGCCAAAACCGGCAAATATCATTTGTTTGAATTAACCAAGCGGTTCACCGACGCGGGGTTGCCGGATGTGTATTTGATCGATATGAAGGATGAGGAACGCAAGCACAATCATTCAGGAATCAGCAGTGTGCTTGCGGACGAGCTTTATTATAACTTGCAGCATGGCGAACAATCTCTGCTATTGCTGAATAGGCGGGGGTATAATACCTTTGCGACCTGTATGGATTGCGGAGCGGTGATCAGTTGCCCGAATTGCAGTGTGGCATTGACCTATCACAAAGCAAACGGATATCTGATGTGCCATTATTGCGGCTATTCTCAGAAATACAACAGCAAATGTACCGAATGCGGGGGAGAGCATATTAAGCTGACCGGTTTGGGTACACAGCGTGTAGAGGACGAACTGACAAGCCTGTTTCCGGATGCAAGAATTTTGCGGATGGACACTGACACGACTTATTCCAGATATGCTTATGAGGAAAATTTCGTTCGTTTTGCGGCAGGGGAGTACGATATCATGATCGGCACCCAAATGATAGCAAAGGGCTTGAATTTTCCGAACGTTACCCTGGTGGGTGTCTTGTCTGCCGATCAGGCGCTGTACGCCAATGATTACAGAAGCTGCGAACGTACCTTTTCTCTGATCACGCAGGTCGTAGGGCGGAGCGGCCGCGGCGGAAAAAAGGGACGGGCTTATATCCAGACTTATACGCCGGAGCATCCGGTAATCAATTTCGCGGCAGAACAGGATTATACCGGATTTTACCGCGATGAAATACAAAGCCGCAAGGCACTGCTGTATCCGCCGTTCTGCGATATTTGTCAAGTCGGATTCAGCGGTACCGCGCAGGAAGGCGTGAAAGCGGCAGCAGAGCGATTTATGGAAATGCTGCATGCAACCGCACAAAAAAGCGGCATACCGATGAAAGCATTGGGACCGAATCCGGCAAACATCTATCGGCTCAATAAAAAATACCGTTATCGCATTATTATCAAATGTCATGCGGATAGAAAATTTAAGGCTTTGTTGAGCGACGTAATGAAAGCTGCCGGTAAAGAGAAGGCGTTTTCCAAAGTCAGTTTTTATGCGGATATGAACGGAGAAATTTGTTAAACAATAGGGAAAGGAATGAGTTGTTGTGGCACTGAGAGAGATCGTGACAGGAAACAGTGAAATTTTAAGAAAACAATGCAGAGCGGTTACAAGCTTTGATGAACGCTTGTGGCAGTTGCTTGACGATATGAAGGACACAATGTATGAGGCTGATGGTGTCGGCCTTGCGGCTCCGCAGGTTGGTATTTTAAAGCGCGTGGTCGTCATTGATGTCGGAGAGGGCTTGATCGAACTGATCAATCCGGAAATTATTTCATGCAAAGGAAAACAGGAAGGCACAGAAGGCTGTCTTTCTTTTCCGGGAGAATACGGCACCGTAATCCGTCCGAATAAGGTGACGGTTAGAGCGCAGGATCGCAACGGAAAAGAATTTACGATGCAGGGAAAAGAACTGTTGGCACGTGCCTTTTGTCACGAGATCGATCATTTGAACGGTATTGTGTTTAAGGATTTAGTGGAAGAAACGGTTGATATCAACGGATGATCCGGTTGGGAGAAGGGACAACAATGAAAATTGTATTTATGGGCACGCCCGAATTTGCGGTTGCACCGTTACAGGCATTGCTTCAGCATGGGTATGAGGTTGCCGCCGTGTTTACACAGCCGGACAAGCCGAAAGGCCGAGGATATCAAATGGCTTTTCCTCCTGTCAAAGAAGTGGCGATCGAGCATCAGATTCCCGTTTATCAGCCGACGACCTTAAAGGACGGCGCGGCATTGTCGATTTTGCAGGAGATTCATCCGGATTTGATCGTGGTTGTGGCATACGGCAAAATTTTGCCGGTCGATATTTTGGAGCTGCCGCGTTACGGATGTATTAACGTGCACGCTTCCTTGCTGCCAAAATACCGTGGTGCCGGCCCGATTCAGTGGAGTATTCTCAACGGGGAAACAGAGACCGGTGTTACCACCATGTATATGGCGGAGGGCTTGGATACCGGCGACATGATTTTAAAGAAAAGTACACCGATCTTGCCGGACGAAACGGCAGATGAACTGCATGATCGGTTGTCGGTGATCGGAGCGGAAGTGCTGTTAGAAACCATTCCGATGCTTGTTTCCGGCAAAGCACCGCGTGAAAAGCAGGACGACAGCCTATCTTGTTATGCGCCGATGCTTAGCAAGGAATTATCCAAGATCGATTTTTCACAACCCTCCGCAAAGATACACAACCAAATCAGGGGATTGTCCTCCTGGCCGGCAGCTTATCTTGTACTGGGCGGAAAACGGCTAAAAGTCTATCGTTCTAAGTTGGCGGAAGGATATAGCGGACAGCCCGGTATTCTGTTAGATAATAAGCGGATGATCATCGGCTGCGGAGACGGTAATGCCATTGAGTTGACAGAAGTTCAATTAGAAGGCTCCAAAAAGATGGCGGCGGCTGATTTTTTACGCGGCAAGCAACTTCCGATCGGCTTTGATTTCGGACAGAGCTAAGTTTATACCGACATAATTTGTTCATTCATAATCATATATATTTTTTTAAAAGTGATATATAATAATAAAATGAACATTTTACTTTTTTTCGGAAAGGACTGAGTGCCATGCCATTTTTCTATTTTGATTATTATTATATTTTATTTGTGATCCCGCCGCTGATTTTTGCTGCCTGGGCGCAATTCAAGGTAAAAAGTACCTTTCATAAATATTCCGGGTATTATAGCAGCCGAGAATATACTGCTGTGATGATTGCCAGACAGATTTTGGATCAAAACGGCTTGTTTCAGGTCAGAATCGAAATGACAAGCGGCAGTTTGACCGATCACTTTGATCCGCGTGCCAATGTGATACGGCTTTCAGAGTCGGTGTATCACAGCACCTCGGTGGCATCGATCGGCGTTGCCGCACATGAAGTCGGGCACGCGATACAATACAGCAAGGGATATCTCCCGATCAAGATCAGAAACGCGATCATTCCGCTTACCAATATCGGTTCCACTTTGGCGTTTCCGCTTGCGATTTTGGGCGTGATCTTTTCTTTTGAGCCGTTGATTACTATTGGAATTTGGCTGTTTATTGCGGTGGTATTCTTCCAGTTGATTACTTTGCCGGTGGAATTTAACGCCA
>JAQXIB010000088.1 GCA_029007575.1 Clostridiales bacterium
TTGCGATAATAAAAAGGCTCCGACTCATATTCCGGCAGTAATTCGATTAAGTCGCTGTCCTCCGGATACCGATAATGAAAAGCGGTCTTGATGTCTTCCGAGGTGATGCAGGTCAGCGCATACATCGCGTTCAGATCCCGCGTGACCGCACGCTTAACATACTCGGGCAGCGTGCCGAAATTCCCTTTTGCCGATTCCACCGAAAATAAATTTTCGCTTAACAAAACCTTGTTGTATATGTAATCAAAAAACCGTCCGACGTGCTTGGACTCATACAACTGCGCGCAAATCGCGGCATACTCAGCCACCAAATAATTTAACGGCAGCCCGCAGTCATCATCGGTCAGATTCTCGATCAAATCAATGTAGCACTGTATCACAGGGTCCGCTTTGATGTCTTGATAAACCGAAATATTGGCAATCAAAAAGCTGGCGGTCCGTAACTTTTCCATCACTTTTTCCATAAAATCATCAGTCCTTTTTTATACTAAAATCTAATTGAAAGCTTTCATCGATTTCCGAGGATGAATTGTGTGAGAAAAGGCAGACGACACCGCTGGGCTGACGCCCAGCAAGGTGGATAACGCTTTCTGGCGCAATTCAGACCGGAAAGAATGAAAGTATTTCATTAGATTTTAGTATTAATTTGTTTCTTTTGACTATGATCCGAAAAAAAGAAACAAACAGTATCTTTATTATATGTTGCCGCTGTCAGTTTTGTCAAGCACAGATATCCCTTCGTTTTCGGAAAGACTTCAACATTTCGCCATATTACGCAACTGGCATGAAAACGAAATAAAAAAATCTGTTAGTATTGACATTTTTTTGAAAAATAGAGTCTTCGCCTATTGCGTTTGGAGGGGAAAAAAGGTATAATATTCACAAGATTAAATCGCTAAAGTGTTTGCTTTGACGGTTTCTCCGTTCCGGCAACCGCCGGCGATTTTTCTCATATATACCAAAAGCGGTTCATCTTGGAACAGATGTCCTCTTTGGCGGAAAACATCGCAGAACACATCGCCGCTTAGATGCGATGGGCTGCTTGTTTGAATCACATTTGAGATGGAGGCGGTCATATGATATCCGCTGCAATGGCAATGGTAAAATGTCTGGAAAAAGAGGGGATTAAGACCGTCTTTGGTTATCCGGGCGCAGCAATTTGTCCTTTTTATGATGCATTAACGGCATCGAATATTCGTCACATTTTAGTCAGACAGGAACAGAACGGCGGTCATGCCGCCAACGGATATGCCCGTATCAGCGGGAAACCCGCGGTTTGCATCGCCACTTCCGGTCCCGGTGCGACCAACCTGATCACGGCAATCGCTACCGCTTACATGGATTCGATCCCGCTTGTCGTAATCACCGGACAGGTCAATAGTGATCTGCTCGGACGGGATGTATTTCAGGAGGCTGACATCACCGGCTCCGCAGAGCCATTTGTCAAGCATAGCTATCTGGTCAAAAACGCGACTGATATTCCGCGCATTTTCAAAGAAGCATTTTACATTGCGGGCTCCGGCCGACCGGGTCCGGTACTGATCGACATTCCGATGGATGTGCAAAAGATAGAGATTGACTTTGAATATCCCAAATCAGTGGATATCCGAAGCTATAAACCCAGCTCCAAAGGGCATCCGGTTCAGATCAAAAAGGTTGTTGCCGCCGTTTCGGAAGCGCAAAAGCCTTTGATTTGCATCGGAGGCGGCGTTTTCGCTTCTCACGCAGAGCATAAACTGCTGTCCTTTGCGGAAAAATGTGACATTCCGATGGTTTCCACCATGATGGGAATCAGCGCAGTTTCCGCCAAACACCCACTTTATTTCGGGATGATCGGGATGCATGGCAAAAAAGTTGCCAATACCGCTTTGCTGGGAGCGGATCTGCTGATCCTGATCGGTGCCAGAGTAGGCGATCGTGCCGTCTCTACGCCCGGAATTTTAGAAAAGCGTACCAAGATCATACATATTGATATCGATCCCGCCGAAATCGGCAAAAACATGGAAGCAACGATTCCGTTGGTGGGCGACGCCGATCTGATCCTGCAGCAAATTCTGGACAAAGTAACGCCCAATAAGCATACCGAATGGGTGGAATATCTGACGGAAACAAAATCGGCTGTAACCGCGGATTTTGCGGAACGCAAATCAACCGTTAATCCCAAAGCGTTTATCAACCTGCTTTCCGATAAGCTCCCGCAGGATGCGGTATTGGTCGCTGATGTCGGACAAAACCAGATTTGGTCAGCAAACTTTTTTTCGGTGGAGCACGGGCGTTTTCTGACTTCGGGCGGCATGGGCACGATGGGATACTCGGTACCCGCCGCAATGGGAGCCAAGCTTGCCGCTCCTAACAGGGAAGTAGTCGCGGTTTGCGGTGACGGCTCTTTCCAAATGCAGTTCATGGAGCTTGCCACCCTTTGTCAGCACGACATACCGGTAAAAATCATCGTGATGACAAACGGACGGCTTGGCATGGTAAGGGAACTGCAGACAAAAAGCTATCAAGATAATCAAACCGCCGTATTTTTGGACGGAAGTCCTGATTTTGTGACGCTTGCGTCCGCATACGGTATTCCCGCAAAAAGCATTTCTTCGCTTTCCCAAGCCGATGCGGCAATTGATGAAATGCTTGCCTGTCATACTCCTTATCTGCTGGAATGTGTCGTCGATCCCGATGAATCCTCGTTGTAAGGGTCAGGAAAGGAGCACATTATGAAATATACCATTTCTATTTTAGTGGAAAACCATCCCGGCGTGCTTTCTCGTGTATCCGGTCTGTTTTCCCGCCGAAGTTTTAACATAGACAGCCTTGCGGTCGGTGTGACCGACGATCCCACGGTTTCCCGCATCACGATCATCGTTGATGGAAACGAATACACCGTGGAACAGGTTGAAAAACAGCTCAATAAACTCATTGATGTGATCAAGCTCAAAACGCTCTCTCCTGCCGACACCATCAGCCGAGAATTAATGCTGGTGAAAGTTGCCGCCGGCGCAAACGAAAGAGGAGAAATTATGAACATTGTGCGGATCATGGAAGCAAAAATTTGCGATATTTCCAGAACCACAATGACGTTAGAGGTTTCGGACACCACCGAACGCCTTGAAACCATGTTGGAGCTTCTCCGTCCCTACGGACTGCGGGAAGTCATCCGCACCGGAACCATTGCCACCCAAAAAGGCAGCGACTCTATCACTGTCAAAAATAATAATTAATTTTTAGGAGGATATAAAAATGGCAAAGATTTTTTATGCAAGCGATTGTAATTTAGGATTGCTGGACGGCAAAACCGTTGCAGTAATCGGTTACGGAAGTCAGGGACACGCACATGCGCTCAACCTGCATGAAAGCGGCGTTGACGTGATCGTCGGTCTGTATGAAGGAAGCAAATCCTGGCCAAAAGCAGAAGCTGCCGGCTTAAAAGTTGCCACTGTTTCTGAGGCTGCAAAAGCTGCAGACATCGTTATGATCCTGCTGCCCGACGAAAAACAAAAAGACATTTATGACGCTCAAATCAAAGAATACATGACCGAGGGCAAAGTACTCGCTTTCGCACACGGCTTTAATATTCATTTTGAGCAGATCAAACCTCCGGCAGGAGTTGACGTTATCATGGTTGCTCCGAAAGGACCGGGACATACCGTACGTTCTGAGTATGTGGAAGGCAAAGGCGTTCCTTGTCTTGCTGCGGTATATCAGGATGCAAGCGGTCGTGCAATGGATATCGCGCTTGCTTATGCGGCAGGTATCGGCGGCTCCAGAGCAGGCGTTTTGGAAACCACTTTCCGTCAGGAAACCGAAACCGATCTGTTCGGTGAGCAAGCGGTTCTCTGCGGCGGTGTTACCGCTTTGATGCAAGCCGGTTTTGAAACACTGGTCGAAGCCGGATATGATCCGCAAAATGCTTATTTTGAGTGCATCCATGAGATGAAATTGATCGTAGACCTGATCTATCAGGGTGGTTTCAGCAAAATGAGATATTCCATCTCCGATACTGCGGAATATGGTGATTATCAGGTTGGTAAGAGAATCATTACCGAAGAAACCAAAAAAGAGATGAAAAAAGTTCTGGAAGAAATCCAAGACGGTACTTTTGCACGCAACTGGATCACCGAAAACAAAGTCGGCCGTCCGAACTTTATTGCGACCAGAAGAATCAAGAGCGAGCATCAGCTGGAAAAAGTCGGCAAAGAGCTTCGTAAAATGTACTCCTGGAGCAATGACAAGATTGAACAATAATCCCGTATGTACTTATGAAACGTCGGCTTGCTTTTCAGCAAACCGACGTTTTCCTTAAACACGGCGAACGGGAATCTATTGAAAGAAAGAAGGAAGGCTAGAAACATGGAAGAACTGAAAATCATCCCGGTAAACGGGAAAGAACAGATTGCGGAACTCGCCGGACTTGCCGACATCATCTGGCACGAACATTTTACCCCCATCATCGGAGAAGCACAAGTGGCTTATATGCTGGACAAATTCCAATCGGAGCACGCGCTCACCGATATGCTGCAAAATCAAAATTACCGCTACTTTTTCTTTGAAGCAGGCGGCAAAAACATCGGATACATCGGTATTCAGCCGCGTGAAAATGTTTTGTTTTTAAGTAAAATTTACTTGCTGAAAGAGCATCGAGGCAAAGGATATGCGCGGGCGGGTATCAACTTTTTAACCGAGCTGTGTCACAAAGAAGGGTACGAGAAAATCCAGTTGACCTGTAACCGTTATAATCTGAATTCGGTCGCCGCCTATCAAAAAATGGGCTTTGTTACGGTTTATGAGCAGGATGCCGATATCGGAAACGGATTTGTGATGAACGACTATGTCATGGAAAAGACGATTGAAAAATAAAAAGCATCGCATACACTTTGTCTAAAATCGTCAGATTTTCAACCGAAAATTTTTCAAATGTTTAAAATGAAAAAGAATGTAAAATCTATGTACATAGAATGTAAAAAATGATATAATATGGATATACATGGCAGGAAACAGGGCGGCAAGCTAATACACATTAACTTGCCGCTAAGCGTGTCGAAAAATCGACAACGCTTTGGGAGAGGGGACTTTCCCCTCTCCCAACCGTACCCCACAACCCGCGTTGCGACGCGGGTTGTCGAGGTCGAAACCGATGCACATGTCCTCGGTTTCTCCATTTAAAGGGGCTGTAACTTATAGTTTTTTGACAGTCTGGGCGGCAAGCTAATACACATTAACTTGCCGCTTTTATGCGAGGGATTTGAGAAAGACAGTCGGATAAAACCGGCGTTGTTTTGGAGGATGTCAAATGGATATTTTTATGATCATAAGCTTAGCCGGCGGTCTCGCCCTGTTTTTATACGGCATGTCCATGCTGGGCTCGGGGCTGGAAAAACTCTCCGGTGGCAGGATGGAAAGGACGTTGGAAAAGCTCACTAAAAATGTTTTTATGAGCGTTCTGCTCGGTGCATTGGTCACTGCAGCGATCCAAAGCTCCTCTGCCACAACGGTTATTGTGGTGGGATTAGTCAACGCCGGAATCCTGAAATTAAAACCCGCCGTCGGTGTTATTATGGGAGCCAACATCGGTACGACAGTCACTGCACAAATTCTTCGTTTGGGCGACTTAGAGTCTGATCCTAATGTAAATATTTTCATGCGCTTTTTAGCTCCCAAAACTCTAGCCCCTTTAGTTGCCATCATTGGTATCCTTCTGTTTATGATATCCAAACGTACTAAAGTAAAAGAATTTGGGCAAATGTTTATTGGATTCGGCATTTTGTTTACCGGTATGCAGGCAATGGAATCTGCTGTCAGCCCGCTCAGCACAAACCCGAGCTTTATGCAATTGTTCCGTTCGCTCAGCAATCCTATCATCGGTGTTTTGATTGGTGCAGGTGTAACAGCATTGATTCAAAGCTCTGCTGCTTCTATCGGTATTTTACAAGCACTAAGCTCTACCGGTGCCATCACTTTTTCCGCTGCATTCCCCATAATTATGGGACAAAATATCGGCACCTGTATTACTCCTATCTTGTCCAGTATCGGTGCAAATAAAAATGCCAAACGCGCCGCTTCGGTCCATCTGTATTTCAATGTCATCGGTACTACGCTCTTCCTAATCGGTGTATATACATTTCAGCACTTTATTGGATTCTCTTTTTGGGATGAAGCCATCAACAAAGGCGGCATCGCAAATTTCCACACCCTGTTTAACATTATTGTTACGATCGTCTTAATTCCTTTTTCCGGCTTGCTTGCGAAGCTGGCGGAATTGACGATTCGGGACGGCAAACAGGGAGCCGAAGATGATTTGGGAATCGATTCCACTGCGCTGGCTAAACTGGATGATCGTTTTCTGATTTCTCCTGCTTTGGCAGTAGCGCAATGCGAAGTCGTGGTCGCCAATATGGGCAAACTGGCAAAGTCTAATTTCGGAAAGACCATCAAATTATTCTCGAAGTATGATATCAAGCTCGCCGAGCGTATCAGAGAACGGGAAGACGCCATCGATAAAATGGAGGACAAGGTCAATAATTACCTTGTAAAGTTAACCGACCGGGAACTGACCGATCAGGAAAGCAAGCAGGTCACACATCTTCTGCGAGTGGTCTCGGAATTTGAGCGAGTCGGAGACTATTCGATCAATTTGATGGAATGTGCCGAAATGCTGCGGGATAAAGAAGTTGCTTTTTCCGAAAAAGCCATGCGTGAGTTGTATGCGATCACCGATGCCGTGCAAGAAATCATCGACATGTCGTTGACCGCTTTTGAAAACAACGATGTAGAACTCTCCAAAAAAATCGAGCCGTTAGAGGAAACCATCGATACGATGGAGGATACGTTGAAATTCCGTCATATTCAGCGGCTGAAAAACGGTCATTGCACCATTGATGCCGGAGTCGTATTCTTAGAAGCGCTGACTAATATCGAAAGAATTTCCGATCACTGTTCCAATATCGCGGTCTACATCATCGGAATGAACTATGACAAAGAATCTCTGAACCGCCACGATTATATCAAACGGATGCATCAGGGAGATACAGTGGATTATCAGCAATACAGCAAACTGTATTATGACAAATATTTTACTCGTATTGAATAAAACGGGAGGAATATTGCAGTGGTACAAATCGGTAACGACTGGGATGAAATTCTGTCTGGCGAGTTTGACAAGGAATATTATCTGGCACTGCGAAAATTTTTGGCATACGAATACCGTCATACTACCGTCTATCCTTCTATGTATGATATTTTTAACGCTTTAAAATACACGCCGTTTCATGAAGTTCGGGTCGTTATTTTAGGGCAGGATCCTTATCATAATCCCGGACAAGCCCATGGACTCAGTTTTTCGGTGCAAGATGGTGTTCCTGCTCCCCCGTCGCTCCAAAACATCTACAAAGAGATCGGAGAAGAATATCATACCACTGTTCAGAAAAACGGCAATCTGACCGGATGGGCGAAACAAGGTGTGCTGTTGCTCAACACCGTTTTAACCGTACGCGCGAATCAGGCAAATTCTCATAAAGGCATGGGATGGGAACAATTCACCGACCATGTGATCACGCTGCTGAATCAACGGGAAACGCCAATCGTATTTATGCTGTGGGGCGCAAATGCCAAATCAAAGCGCGCCTTGATCACCAACCCGAAGCATCTGGTGTTAACTGCGGCACATCCGAGTCCGCTTTCTGCATTCAACGGTTTTTTCGGATGCGGTCACTTTATAAAAGCCAATCAATTTTTAAAGGAAAACGGTCTGCCTGAAATTGACTGGCTGCATTAAATCATGATCGATCTAAGCCATCACTTCGCTCCATTATGTATGTTGTGCATAATTATATCATTGTTTTTATTCCTACAATATCTTATTTTTACAAAATATAAAAATATTAAAAAAAAGGTTTGACTTTTACTTGGTTTTGTAATATAATAATTAAGCAATCCCGTGATTGCTCCGCCATCTTGGTGGGTCACATGAATATGGCGGTATAGCTCAGTTGGCTAGAGCATGCGGTTCATACCCGCAGTGTCAGCGGTTCAAATCCACTTACCGCTACCATTACGGCCCGTTGGTCAAGCGGTTAAGACACCGCCCTTTCACGGCGGTATCACGAGTTCGATTCTCGTACGGGTCACCATGATAAAAACGCACTCAGGATGTTGAGTGCGTTTTTTGTTTTGAAAATTATGTGGTAAAGAAATGATTTTTAACGAGGTGTTTGATCTTGATTTTATTATCCGCAGAAAACATTGATAAAAGTTACGGAGAAAAGCCGCTGCTGAAGAAAATCTCTTTCACCGTAAACGATAGCGATAAAATCGGTTTGGTCGGCGTAAACGGCACCGGAAAAAGCACCTTGCTGAGAATCATAGCGCAAGTAGAAACGCCGGACAGTGGAAATATCATCACAGCCGGAAATATGACAATCGGCTATCTTCCCCAAAACCCCGATTTTCAGCCTGGCAAGACAATATTAGAGCAAATCTTTTTAAATTTCAATACAGCAGAAGACGCAAAAATATATGAAGCCAAAACCATTCTCACAAAGCTCGGCATCCATGATTTTGACTGCGATGTCAGCACTTTGTCCGGCGGTCAGCGCAAAAAAGTGGCCATTGCTGCCGCTTTGATCCGCCCCTGTGAATTGTTGATTCTGGACGAGCCGACCAACCATCTTGACAGTGACATGGTAAAATGGTTGGAGAACACTTTGCAAAAACGCCGCGGCGGTCTGCTGATGGTTACCCATGACCGATATTTTCTGGATCGGGTTACCAATCGCATTCTGGAGTTGGACAATGGGAGTCTGTATTCCTACACCGCCAATTTTTCCAAATTTTTGGAACTGAAAGCCGAACGGCAGGAAAGCGCCCTCGCCTCTGAACGCAAACGGCAAAGCTTTCTCAAAAAGGAGCTGGAATGGATGCAGCGGGGTCCCCGCGCAAGAGGTACCAAAAGCCGTTCCCGTATCGAGCAATTTGAACGGTTAAGCAGCATGGAGGCCCCGAAGGAGTCAACTGCATTAGAATTATCCAGCATATCTTCCCGCTTGGGAAAGAAAATTATTGAAGTCGAAAATATTTCTAAAGCTTACGGAAACCACCGGTTGTTCAGCGGATTCAGCTATCTCTTTTTAAAAAATAACCGTATCGGAATCGTAGGACCAAATGGCTGCGGAAAATCCACGCTAGTCAAGATTCTCTGTGGAAAAATCCCACCGGACAGCGGCTCGGTAGTCATCGGTGACACCGTCAAAATCGGTTGGTTTTCACAAGAAGCGGAGGAATTAGATCCAAATAAACGTGTGATCGACACCATCAGAGATATTTCAGATAGCATCGAAACAATCGCCGGTACTCTGACTGCTTCTCAAATGTTAGAACGATTTTTATTTCCTGGGGAACTGCAATGGAATACTGTTGGCAAGCTTTCCGGCGGAGAACGGCGCAGACTTCAGCTTTTACAGGTGTTAATGAGCGCCCCGAATGTATTAGTATTGGACGAGCCAACCAACGACTTGGACATCGAAACCTTAATGATATTGGAAGATTACTTACTCTCCTTCTCCGGAGTAGTGATTGCCGTTTCGCATGACCGCTATTTCCTGGATAAAATTGCAGAAAAAATATTCGCTTTTACCCCGAACGGCATCAAGCAATATTTAGGCGGATACACCGACTATGAAACAGCAGTATCACAAGAAATCACGCAAACAGAAAAAAGTAGCGACACCCCTAACAAATCCGCAAAAGAGGAACGAAGAAAATCCCCCAGAAAGTTGAAATTTTCTTTTCACGAACAACGGGAATATCAAAATATCGAGCAGGATATCGCTGAGCTGGAAGAAACCGTTTCCGAGCTGGAAGCAGAAATCTCCGCCAACAGCAGCAATTTTGAAAAATTACAGGAATTGCTGCTCCGGAAAGAAGAAACAGAAGCAGAATTGGAAGCAAAAATGGAACGATGGGTATATCTCAACGAGCTTGCCCAGCGCATTGAAGAAAGCAAATGATGCTTCTTAACAGAAAGGTGGTACGGCTGTTTGCCAGCCGATTATTATGATCAAGGATATGACCCAAGGGTCACCCACAAAAATTTTGTTGAGCTTTACCATGCCGATGCTTCTGAGCGTCATGTTTCAACAGTTGTACAGCATTATTGACAGCATTATCGCCGGCAGATATATCGGCATGGACGCATTGGCGGCGGTGGGATTATCCAATCCGATTACGATTATTTTTCTTGCGTTCGCCGGTGGAGCCAGTACAGGCTGTTCAGTTATTATTTCTCAATTGTTCGGCGCAAAAGAGCTGGATGAGATGAAAACCGCCATTTCCACTGCGATTGTTTCGATTATCACGTTAAGTGCACTGATGACCGGCATCGGACTGTTGATCTGCAATCCACTGATCCGATTGATCAACACTCCCGCCGAAATATTTGATGATTCCGCATTGTATCTCCGCATTTATGTATATGGTTTGTTGTTTCTTTTTTTGTATAACGCCGCAACTGCCATTCTGACCGGCTTAGGAGATTCCCGAACGCCGCTGTATTTTCTGATTTTCTCCTCAATTCTCAATGTGATCTTAGATATGGTATTTGTTATCGTATTCAAAGTGGGAGTCGCCGGTGTAGCATGGGCAACCTTTATCGCACAGGGGATTGCCTCGGTATTAGCCATCATTTATTTGATATTGCGCGTCAGAAGAATCAAAACAGAACATGCCTATAAAAAGTTTGACGTCGGCGTGTTGCGGAGAATGTCTCAAATTGCGATTCCGAGCATTTTGCAGCAATCCTTTGTATCGATCGGTCAGCTTTGCGTGCAAAGTTTGATCAACAGCTTTGGTTCGGCTGTAATCGCAGGATTTTCTGCCGCATTTAAAATCAATACCTTCGCCGTAAACTGTATCTGTACGATTGCAAACGCGCTTTCGAGCTATACGGCACAAAACACCGGCGCCCGAAATTTGAAGCGAATCAAAGACGGATACCGTGCCGCCATTGGGGTGGTGGCTGTCTTTTATGTCATTATTTCCGCTGTGTTGTTCGGATTCGGAAAACCGATCCTTTCTTTATTTATGGATGATTCCGCCACCAAAGAAGTTCTCACCGTCGGTCTGCATTTTACCTGGGTGGTTACACCGTTTTACATTGCCGTTGCTTTCAAAACCGTCACAGACGCGGTTATGCGAGGAGCCGGCGCCATGAGACCTTTTATGATAACTACTTTCTTTGATCTTTTCCTGCGTGTGGTGCTCGCCTATCTTTTGTCGGGTTGGCTGGGTTACAGTGCGGTTTATTGGGCAATCGGTATCGGCTGGACATTAAGCATGCTGCTTGCGCTCTGGTTTTATCATAGAAAGAACTGGATTCCGAAAGATATGGCATAGCAAAAAAGCTATGAAACGCCAACAGCCGCCCTAATACTAAAATCTAATTGAAAGCTTTAATCGATTTCCGAGGATGAATTGTGTCAGAAAAGGCAGACGACGCCGCTGGGCTGACGCCCAGCAAGGAGGATAACGCTTTCTGGCGCAATTCAGACCGGAAAGAATGAAAGTATT
>JAQXIB010000089.1 GCA_029007575.1 Clostridiales bacterium
ACAAGATTGGAAGAAACAACTTGTCATTGCCTTGCTATGTCCGTTTTGTTACTGAACCTGCGAAAGCTCCAAAGGCTTTTGCACGCCTTTTTTCGCTGGTGGTTTTGTGTAGGAAAAATGCCGTTTGTTCAGTAGACATTAGATATCGCTGTTAAAAATCAACTTCCATATGGTATAGACGGTATATAAAAGCAAAGATGATCAAGGCTTTTGTACAGTGTCCAAACTCATTGATGATTCATGGAAATGTGTAGTCAAAACACTCGAAATTTTGGCAGTACATATGTTTAGCTTTTCAGGGTCTGAGGGGATGCCGACTTATCGGCTTCGACTCTCACGCAAAAAACATAAAAAAGAGTCTGTAAGCAAAAAATGCTTACAGACCGCTTGTGTTTAGAGCATATAAAAAAGATATGCTTGACGGTTGGTAGGTTGGAGCCCACGTGGCAGGGTTATGTTCATTTGGTGTAATCAGGTTTGTCCTCGAAAAAAGGTGAGTACATCATAATTGCAGAATTTTTGTATGCCAGTTTTTCATCCAGCAATAATCTTATAAAGCACAAATTAGCTCACGGAGATCATCTTTTATGCTTTTAATTTCCTCACAAGAAACGTTTAAAAGACCAGCCTTACAATGTCTATATGGCTGCCGAAACCACAAAGCTTTTATGCATATACTATGGAAGTGTCTGCACAATTAAGAGCAGGAAGAATAGCGTCTTTCATCATATACTTTTTCAATAACCAGCTGTCCAAGCAATCCTATAGTTGTACCAAAACTCCACTTAAAAATATTTTTCAATATTGTCGTATATTACCACATCTACAACCAGATTACTGTCATGCCAATTAAAAACAGGGCTAACCCTAAGATACTCATTAAAGCAATCATCCCTCTGAAAGCTTTTTATTTCCATTTCCTGCTTTGATCAATCAAATAAGCGGCATAGCTGGCAAAACCGTGATTACAACTGGCGTAATCGGTAATATTCTCCCATAATGTACCGGTTTTCTCGGCCATATAATAAAAATATCCCTCGATTTCGTTCAGACAGCGTTCTTTTAACCCGTAACGCGTCAGTATATCCAACCGCAGATAATTACCGATAAATGCATTCGCAGGATAAATATCGGAATGAAGTCCTTTCTTCACCCGATCTGGTCCGAATTCTTCGGTTAAGATCCGCCACAGCTCGGGATATTGCTCCGGTGTTGCAATGTCAAAGAAAAAGGCGTAATACTGACAGGTTTCGGTTCGTTCTCCCGTTGGATGCAAGCCGTCTTCACCACGGATTTCATTATCTACAAAATAGCTGCCGTCAAACGACCGTTCCCGGATGACCTCCGCCAGACGTGCCGATTTTTCGACCAATGCCGGATCATGATAGAGTTCTCCCGCCGTTTTCAATGTTGCCGCATAAAGCATATTGGTCGGGAAATTGACATCCTGCACCAGTTCATTGGCTTTTGACCACTCTACAAACACCCAGTTTTCCAATTTTTCCAGCAAGCCGTATTCATTCTCAAACGGAACAAAATAGTCTAAAAGCGCGTAAACCTTCTCATGGAACAAAGAGACAAATGCTTGATCGCCGGTACGCTTCAGATAATCTCCCAGCTCGATCACAAACCACATCGCCCAATTCGGGATAAAGTTGCCGTCATACTGATCGGCGGGATAACACATCGGCAGCATACCCTCCGGAATACATTTAAACTGCTCCGCCAATAAAAAGTTTTCCAAAAATCCTTTTTCCATCCGATTTTCACCGGTAAACAGATGCTCTACCCTTGCCGTGAAAAAGCTGTCGCACAACCAACCCGCACGTTCTCTCGTCGGGCAATCCATAAAGATATCAGGAGCATTTTGGCAAAAGGTTTCTATCGCTGCCTCGTAAATTGCCGCAAGCTTAGGATTATCCCCCTGATAAGAGGCGGTAATCGGAGCGGGATAACGATATTCCAGAAGGTGAATGTGATCCACAGTTATCTCTCCCGCCGTGCAAACCAATTTTAAAAATCCGAACCCGAACGTTTCAAAAGAAAGGAAAGAGTAATCGCCCGCTTGGATATCGAGCCGGATGACATTCAGACACTCCATGCTAAGCGGATCCACATCCTGATCAATCAGCGTTTCATCCACCATAATATACAGGATACCGTCTTTTTTGCAATGGATATCCATCCCAATAAAGCCGGTCTTTTCAGAGGGCAGAGATAGGATCTCAAAGGTTCCCTCCTGCAAGGAAGAAGAACCCGTATACACATCGTCTACCTGTTGACGGTCAAAATATGCCATTTCCTGCACTTCATCGCTCAGATGCAGTTCCAGTTCTTCCTCCGGAAAGCCTTTCAACTGCTCTGAAATATTGGTCAAAGAGCGATCTTTTTTATAGCTTTGCGGTATCACGCCGGTACGCACACGACCTCTGGAAACCACTTTATTCGGCACAACTGTCGTAAAATGATTCAGCGGTATTCCGCGCGCGATCATCCGTTTTTCTTCGGTGCAGATAAGCTTTGCCTCTTCCTGCCCCGCAAAATCACCGCATCGCCACCCGTCTTCACCCGGATGCAACATATAGCTTTCTCCGATTGCACGCTGAAAACTGAACCGTTGCATTTTCCGGCGGCGCTGCTTTAGCACAAATCCGGTAAAATCATTGTTTTCGCCGGTCGCCGCAATCGTCTTTCCGTCCTCGAACAATTCCGCCTGCAAAAAAGAGGGCTGATCCAAGGAGTAAAAACTATTTAGATTATATCCGACTACCTCGATCGCCAAATCGTTATCGCCGTTTCTCAATTGCTCGGTCAGATCGATTTCATCCACCCGATAATAACCATGCGCGCACCGTGCAGGCCCGTAATAGACAAACTTACCGTTTAAAAACAACCGATAAAAGGAAGAGGCCGCCAACTTGATCAAATATTGCTTGCCGGCTTTTCGTTCTGCCTTGGTATATAATCCACAGGTAATGTTGATTTCCCGTTCTAACCCATCCGCCCACACCGGTCGGCTTTCGTGAAAAATTTCCATATTCACACCATTCCTCCGTCTGAATAGATTGCTTTTATATTGTACTATTCTTTGGCATTTACCACATAAAATCAGCTTTATACTATCATATTTTCTATCTAATTTCAATCGCATTTTGTGTGATGTTTTTGTTATTTTGTGTGGTACAAACAACTTGTTTACTCCACTCATTGCTTACTCAGTCATGGCCCCTTCTAGGACACTGAAAGTTTGTCATCGCACTATAATTTCGGGCAGACGCTTACGTGCGGCTGTATTTTTGACCTATACTTCGAACTTCTTGACATACTGGACAACACCCCAGTATATAGTCACAGCCTTGCTGAGTACTTTAAGCAGCAAAACAAAGTTTTATACTAAAATCTAATTGAAAGCTTTAATCGATTTCCGAGGATGAATTGTGTCAGAAAAGGCAGACGACGCCGCTGGGCTGACGCCCAGCAAGGAGGATAACGCTTTCTGGCGCAATTCAGACCGGAAAGAATGAAAGTATT
>JAQXIB010000090.1 GCA_029007575.1 Clostridiales bacterium
TCAAACACCTTGCGTACCAATGAGAATCCGTTGGAGTGTACGCCGCTGGAGGGCAATGCAATCAGCACGTCTCCCGGTTTTTGCAGGGAGGGATCCAGGATTTTATCTTTATCGACTACCCCGACGCTGAAACCGGCCAGATCATATTCGTCAATCGGGTAAAAGCCCGGCATTTCAGCGGTTTCTCCGCCGACTAAGGCACATCCTGCCTGCACGCAGCCTTCGGCTACGCCAGAGACAATCTGCGCCACCTTTTCGGGATAATTTTTCCCGACTGCGACGTAATCCAGGAAAAACAGCGGTTTGGCGCCGCAGCAGATAATATCGTTGACGCACATGGCGACACAGTCGATCCCGACGGTATCATGCTTGTCCATCAGAAAAGCGAGCTTTAATTTGGTTCCCACACCGTCTGTGCCGGACACCAACACCGGATGGTTGATGCCTGTCATATCCAGCTCAAATAGTCCGCCGAAGCCGCCGATACCGGATAATACTCCGGAGGTCATGGTCTTTGCAACATGGCTTTTCATCAATTCTACCGCCTTATAACCGGCGGTAACATCTACGCCTGCCTCTTTATAGCTATCGCTGAAGCTTTTCAAAATCCTCATCCTTCTTTCTTATCAGGTGATATATTATTTTGTCTGCGTTCGGACAACTTACATTCAAATTTGTTTTTGTCGGTCGCTTTGGGCGGCTCTACCGGATACTTACCGGTAAAGCAAGCGTCACAAAAGCCGCAGTTGGCGCCGTTTGCAATCTTGTTGACACTTTCTACGCTGAGATATCCCAGCGAATCTGCTCCGATGTAGGAACAAATCTCCGGAATGGTCATTTTACAGGCAATCAAATTGTCCTTGCTATCGATATCGGTGCCGAAATAACAGGGGTTGGTAAAGGGTGGGGAAGAAATCCGCACATGGACTTCGGTAGCCCCCGCATCCCGCAGCAACTTGACGATTTTTCCACTGGTAGTTCCGCGCACGATGGAATCATCCACCATCACGACCCGCTTGCCGGCAACGGTATTCTTGACCGCGTTGAGTTTGATTTTGACGGCATCTTCCCGTTCGTTTTGGTTGGGCTTGATAAACGTCCTGCCGACATAGCGGTTTTTGATAAAACCGTTTCCGTAAGGAATTCCGGATTGTTTGGCAAAGCCGAGCGCCGCCTCCAGTCCCGAATCCGGACATCCGATCACGACATCCGCTTGTACGGGATGCTCCAGCGCCAGAAAAGCGCCGGCGCGCTGGCGGGCTTCCTGCACACTGGCACCGTCTATCATGGAATCCGGTCTGGCAAAATAGATAAACTCAAACACGCAGGTGGCACTTTTTCCACAGCAATGTGTTTTGATCGAGGACAGCTTTCCGTCTTTGACAACGACGATCTCTCCCGGCTCTACATCGCGGACAAATTCCGCATTGATGCTGTCTAATGCGCAGGTTTCGGAAGCGAAAACGATTGCTCCGTCTTCGCATTTCCCGATACAAAGCGGATGGAATCCGTTGGGATCGCGTGCCGCAATCAGCTTGGTCGGGCTCATGACGATCAGAGAGTATGCCCCTTTGATTTCATGCATGGCTCCTTCGACGGCAGCTTCAATAGACGGCGCTTTTAACCGGTTTTTCGTGATGGAGTAGGCGATGACTTCGGTGTCATTGGTGCTGTGAAAAATGGCGCCCTCTAATTCAAATTTTTCTCTTAATTCCTGCGCATTGGTCAGATTCCCGTTGTGCGCCAGCGACATCTGTCCTTTGACATGGCGGATGACCAACGGCTGCGCGTTGCTGCGGGAGGATTGCCCGGTGGTGGAGTAACGCACATGACCGATTGCGATATTGCCGCGCCCTAATTTTTCCAGCGTCTCATTGTTGAACACATCCGGAACCAGTCCCAAATCTCTCCGGTATCGGATAATACCGTCATCGTTAACCGCAATGCCGCAGCTTTCCTGTCCCCGATGCTGGAGCGCATAAAGCGCGAAATAGGTGGATTTGGCAACATTGGCGGTCTTGTTTTCATAAATGCCGAATACACCGCATTCTTCATGAATGCTGTCTAAAAACATATCGTTTGCCCCTTTCCTAAGCAAAAAAATTCAGACAAACGGCTGAATTACTTTTCGGTATCATGGATATGGATTCAGATGAAAATAACATTGGTTTTGGCAGGGTTGCCTGCCAAAACCAGTCGAAAAAGTGACTTCTTATTCGCCGAGCAAACGCTTCATCACTTCTTTATAAGCGTCTTCTTCTCCGCCCATATCTCTCCGGAATCGGTCTTTATCTAATTTTTCATGGGTGACGGTATCCCAGAATCGGCAGGTATCGGGAGAAATTTCATCGGCTAAAACGATTGTCCCGTCGGACAGCTTGCCGAATTCCAACTTAAAGTCAATCAATTGGATATTGACGTCTTTCAGATAAGCAGAAAGTACTTCGTTGATTTTCAGTGAGTATTTGGCAATCAAGTCCAGTTCCTCTTTGGTACACCAGTTCATTGCCATAATGTGGTATTCATTGACCATCGGATCGCCGAGCGCATCGTCTTTATAGCAGTATTCCAATACTGTTTTGCTCAGGGGAGTGCCTTCAGCCAAACCAAGCCGTTTTGCCAATGAGCCGGCGGCAATATTGCGGACGATGACCTCCAACGGAACGATAGAAACCTTTTTTACAACGGTTTCACGGTCGGAAATCTCTTCTACAAAGTGGGTGGGAACGCCTGCTTTTTCCAGCAGCTTCATCAGGTGATTGGTCACCCGATTGTTAATGATTCCTTTGTC
>JAQXIB010000091.1 GCA_029007575.1 Clostridiales bacterium
AATACTTTCATTCTTTCCGGTCTGAATTGCGCCAGAAAGCGTTATCCTCCTTGCTGGGCGTCAGCCCAGCGGCGTCGTCTGCCTTTTCTGACACAATTCATCCTCGGAAATCGATGAAAGCTTTCAATTAGATTTTAGTATAAGCATGAGTAACCCATGCTTTGCTGGAAAGGATGAGAAACTTTGAAAACGAAAAAGATGATATACACCCTCGTTGCCGTTGTGATGCTGATGTCTTTTGCGCTCAACGGATATTCCGCATATTATGAATGGCCCAACGTCGGATTGGATACCGCCAATACGCAAACGGTGCTCTACGGGGCCAAAAAAGAGGAGGCTGTTTATTTTAACAGCGCCGATCTCGAATTCAAATTAGGCTTGCAGGAGGGAGAGCTCGTCAGCATCACTGTACTTTCTCTTCCCAAAGAAGAGGAAGGAAAACTGACCATCGGAAAAACCGATGTCAAAAAGAATGACTGCATTACCCGCACCCAAATTAACGAGTTGGCTTTTGTGCCGGCTAAGGATGCCGCAAAAGCGGAGTTCACCCTGCTGCCCGAAGCCACCGACAGCGTAAAGACCACCCTGTCCATCAACCTGTATGAAAAAGATAATCTGGCGCCGGTCATTGAAAGCGGCAAATTCTCCACCAATAAAAATATGCCGATCCAAGGCACCTTGTCGGTCTACGATCCCGAGGGCGATATGGTGATGATCAAAGTGCTGGAGGCGCCGAACAAAGGGGACATTCAGTTTAACGGCACTTCTTTTACCTATGAGCCGTACCTGGATATCACCGGAGCCGACACCATGAGTTTTGTCTGTGTGGACAAGCAGGGCAATTACAGCAAAAAAGGCATCATTGATTTTAACATTGAGAAAGATCGCTCGGCATTTTCCTATGCCGATATGAACAATAACCCTTCGCATTACAGCGCAGTCAAGCTCCATGAAAAGGGAATCCTGACCGGAGAAAAATCGGGGGATGCATACTTTTTCTATCCGTCTGCGCAGGTCACCAAAGGTCAATTTATCGTCAAATTGATTGCGGCGCTGGGAATGGAAAATCGGCTGAGCACCTGCGTCAACTGCGGCTTACAGAACGACAGCGATATCCCGCAATATCTCAAGACCTATATCAAGCTCGCGAAAGAAACCAAGATCATTACCGAAAAAGTATTTTATCCGAATCAAACGCTGACACGAGCCGAAGCAGTGGTGTTCATCGACCGCGCCTTGAATATTCCCAATGTGAAAAACGCGGCGCTTTCTTACTCGGATAAAGCAGATATTCCCAAATGGGCCATTCAGTCCTATATGAATCTGAACGCATACAAAATGCTGGACTTTTACGACGGGCTCATGAAGCCTACAACCGCACTGCAAAACGACCACATGGCAGATCTGCTGTGGCAGGTGTGGAAGTATATCGACAGCACCCGCAAATAAGCAGAACGCTCCTGCTGGCAAAACCTTCCCTATTGCAATCCTATGCCTTTTCGGTTATAATAAAAGCCAGACGACGCTGCCGTCTGGCTTTTATGCCTGCTGTGTTGTAGCAAAGCAGTATGGCAGCGTAAAATCAAGGGATAAGAAGGGAATGGTCATTACAATGGAACGCAGAGATAAAACAAACTATTATTTGGATATTGCCGAAACGGTATTGGAGCGCGGAACTTGTCTGCGACGGAATTTCGGAGCGATCATCGTCAAAAATGACCAGATCATCTCCACCGGATATGTGGGAGCGCCCCGCGGTCGAGAAAACTGTTCCGATCTCGGCTACTGTACCCGTGAAAAGCTGAAAATTCCGCGGGGACAGCGTTATGAGCTTTGCCGTTCTGTTCACGCCGAGCAAAACGCCATCATTGCCGCTTCTCGCAACGATATGATTGGTGCGACTCTTTATTTGGTGGGGCGGGATGTGAACACCGGGGAACTAGTGCCGAACGCAAGCGCTTGCTCCATGTGCAAACGGATGATTATCAACGCCGGCATTGACACGGTAGTTATCCGCAATACCCCGACCGAATATACCGAAATCAACGTGTTGGATTGGGTGCGCAACGACGAATCGCTCGAAGGCGTTTTGGGATATTGATGTGCATTTTGGAATATTGATGTGATTGAGGACACTCCAAATTCGGAGTGTCCTCAATCTAAAACTGCATACTACTTTTCCAAACAAGCCAGACTTCTTTTGACAAGCCAATCTGATTTCGGCAAAAAGAAATCAGCGATCGGTCCTACCAAAAAGGCACAGATAATGGTGCCGATACCGAATTTTCCGCCCAACAAAAAACCTATCAGAATAAACGAACAGTCTACGGTAATTCGAACTATACCAAATTTCCATTTCTTGGTTTCACTAATGACAACCGCAACCAAATCATTCGGTCCTGTCCCCGCATCAGAACGAATTACAATTGTCATTCCGAATGCCAAAATCACGCAACCCAATGCCAATACCAAAACCTTAAGCACAATATTCATCTTCTCAATATGTATGGGGGCAAGGGTCCAAGAGAAAATGTCAATAATCGGTCCGCCAAAAAACATACACACTAAAGTACCGATTTTAATATAGTTTCTTTTCGTCAAAAGCAGTATGATAATAATGAAAAAGCACACTGCCATGTGAGTGATTCCGTGAGTCAAAATTGTTATTCTTTCGCCCAACAAGCGAAACAGACCTTGAATCAAAACATTAAACGGGTCCGCGCCCAAATCTGCCAACAAAAACAGCGTTACACCAAGATGTGCAATTACCAAACCCAGAAATAAAATGATGATTCGAAATACTTTTTCTTTTGTAAACATATCACTTGGTATTCCTTTTCCACAATGGATTCCGCCTCATATATGATACGAAAAATACATTATTTATGATATTTTCCGTTTCCCGCGATCTGAAAACCGCGGTAAATCTGTTCCAACAGCATTACCCGCGCCATTTGATGCGGGAAGGTCATCTTAGACATAGACAGCCGCACGGCGCCGGCAGCCTTGACCGCTTCGGAAAGCCCATAAGAGCCGCCGATGATAAAGCTGACCGAGCTTTTACCCTCTAACGGGATTTTTTGCAGCAACTCGCTCATGGCCGGCGAATCCAACTGTTTGCCCTCGATACAAAGCGGAATGACGGCACCGCCCGCAGGCAGCTTGGCAAGAATCTTTTCTCCCTCACTTTCGATCACCTGCGTGATTTGAGCAGGGGAAGGATTGTCGCTGATTTTGGTTTCCGCCAGTTCTATCATTTGGAGCTTGCAAAAGGCGGACAGCCGTTTGGCATATTCTTCGCAGGCTTTCCGCCAGTATTCTTCTTTCAGCTTGCCGATGCAGATCACATTCACTGTCAGCATTACAGCTCGACCACCTTTCCTATGGTCATCCGAGGTGCAACCGAAAGTGTAAAATCTGAATTTATCTTCATGCCGTCAGAGACCAGCCGGGACACCGATGTTTCCAACGCAATTTCGGGGCGGTTGTTTTCCTCGCTCAAATGCCCCAGCATAAAATGTTTGACGCCACGGCTGACCAGCTTATGTATTTCTTCTGCACAATCGCAGTTGGAAAGATGCCCGCGTTCTCCTTGTATCCGCTGTTTTAAAAACCACGGATAGCTTCCCTTGAGCAGCATCTCCTCATCGTAATTCGACTCGATAAATACGAAGTCACTTTCACTGATTTGACGATCCACTTCTTCTGACACATATCCCAAATCGGTGGAAAGCGCAAACCGTTTCCCGTCATCGAAAGTCAGACGATATCCCATACTGTCCACGCTGTCATGGCTGGTACGGAATGAGGAAAGTTCCATGTTTTCTACAATCGCCGGCTTTTTGTTGATTTCCTTGAGCTTTGCCTTGCTGCCGATGGCGTTTTTGGCGATCAGCTCTTTCAAGGTGGCAACATTGCCGTAAATCGCAACAGGGATGGTATCACTCAGCTTATATAACCCCTTGATATGATCGCTGTGCTCATGGGTAATAAACACCGCCCGAATCGCGGAAAGGCTGATATCATTCAATTTGAGCGCAGATGTCAAACTGCGAATCCCGATTCCGCAGTCAAACAAAATTCCGCTTTCCTTCGTGCCGGCATAGATTGCATTTCCCTTACTGGAACTGCAAATCGGATAAATGAAATTCATACTTCTCACACAAACGACCTTTCCTTGTTCCTCTATGATTGCGATCTCACTCAATTCTAAACATGAATTTTTCTTCACTTTATTCAGAAAGGAGAATGACTTTGAAAAACAAATATGTGATAAAAAATGTGGCTTTGTCGGCGTTTCTGCTAATCGTTTACATTGCCACCTACCTGTTGGCTCCTTTATGGAATATTTCCATTGAGTGGCTTGACTTTTTCGCAACTGCGGGATGCCTGATCGGAATCTGCCTGCTGCTTTGCCGCATACCCTCCGTCTATTATTACGCCCTGGTGTTATTTGCTTGTGCCGCGCAATATTTCGGCATGATGTTCAGCTTTTATGACCGTTTCACCTATTTCGATTTACTTCTCCACTTTAGCAGCGGATTTTTACTGACTATGTACGGCGATTACTTCTGCCGATTCTTAGTGAAGAAATGTTCACATTCGGACATTCCCGCAATCATTGCCGTTTTGTTCTCGGTGTTCTTTGCTGTGACCGGCGCTGTTGTATGGGAAATTTACGAATTCCTGGTCGACACCTTCTTTGGCATGACGGCGCAGGGAGTCGGCGTTGCCGACACCATGGAAGACCTGATCGCCGGCTCGTCTGGCGCAGTCATCTGCGGAGTATGGCTGTTTTTTCGAAAAAAGCACATCCAAAACAAGCAATAAGCCTATGAATAAAAAAGTCCTTTTCTATAAGATTGAAGCCCTTTCGCGTTCCCTGCGAAAGGGCTTTTTGACAAATGATATTATAATGCCTTACGAACCGAACTGCCCGGAATCGATATTTTCTTGATATTGGCGCCCAAATTGCGCAGCTTTTTCTCGATATCTTCATACCCTCGTTCGATATGATAAATGTCCTCTATCTCGGTCGTGCCGTCTGCCGCCAGCGCAGCAATAATCAATGCGGCGCCTGCCCGTAGGTCGGTCGCTTTGACCGGTGCGCCGGTCAGATGTCCGGTTCCTTCCACCACAGCCACTTTTCCGTCCACCGAGATGTCTGCTCCCATCCGGCGCAGCTCATCCACATAGCGGAAGCGATTGTCCCAAACGCCTTCAGTGACAATGCTTGTCCCCTCCGCCAAGGTAAGCAGTGCAGTGATCTGCGGCTGCATATCGGTCGGAAAGCCCGGATGCGGCATTGTTTTCACACTGGATTTTTGAATTTCGCCATGCATGGAAACCCGAATGCTGTCATCAAACTCCTCAATTTCGGCGCCGATCTTCTCCAATTTCGCCGTGATCGATTCCAGATGCTTCGGAATCACGTTTTTCACCAATACATCGCCTTTGGTAGCGACCGCCGCCGCCATGTAAGTGCCGGCTTCGATCTGATCGGGAATGATGGAATAGGTCGTTCCCTTCAAATGGGAAACGCCGCGGATTTTAATGACGTCGGTTCCCGCACCCATGATATCGGCGCCCATCGAGTTCAGAAAGTTTGCCAAATCAACGATGTGCGGCTCTTTTGCCGCGTTCTCGATGATAGTCAGCCCCTCTGCCCGTACCGCTGCCAACATGACATTGATCGTTGCGCCAACCGTAACCATATCAAAATAGACCTGCGAACCGATCAGCGATTCGGCATGAACATCAATCATACCGTGATCGATCGCATAATCCGCTCCCAATGACTTAAAACCTTTCAAATGCTGATCGATCGGCCTTACCCCGAAATCGCAGCCGCCGGGCATCGCCACCCGAGCCT